>JAVBMP010000135.1:0-43923 GCA_031552315.1 Desulfovibrionaceae bacterium
CAAAAGACAAAAATCAGGGCGAATTTCACCTGAAAAGGGCATAAAAATGCCCCCTAAAGAGAAAAAATGCCGAAAATTTGAAAAATACAACCACAAAAATTCATTTTGCCGCCTTATGGCGGCATTGTGCAATGGCCTTAATTTGCGATACAAGCTGACTCTGATGTCAGCCTGAATACAGATAGTTGGAATAACAGAGCGGTAGCCCAATATTATGGGTTGGAAACGGTTCTCCCTTGCACAATTTATGATGCTGTATGTTTTTCATTGAATAATGGGCAAAAGCTTTGCGCGGAACGGCGGGGGCGTTTTTTGGTCTTCCCGGCGACAAGCTTAAATGGTTTAAGCGTCAGGCCAGAAAGCATAATGCTTTCTCATGTCAACAAAAATTCGCGCGGTTTTGTGTTAAAGGCTTTGTGGCACCCCTTGGATATGGATAACCCCACCGGGTGGAATGCCAGGCTTGTTTCGCTGTTCTACCGTCCGTATAAACTTGAATTGGACGAGCAAACAGGTGAACTGCGCCTTAATATGGCGGAAACCAGAGCCAACGCGGATCTACCAATTTTTTTGCGAGACCCGGAAACCGGCGAATTATTGAAAGGCGACCGCTCGCAAGGTTACTACAAAGTGACGCCGGGCAGCGCCAGAGAACCTTATAACTTTATGCAACAGCCTTCCAGGTAATTAAATGAATCGCCCCCTGTTCACCATAATAACCGCCACCTACAACGCCGCGTCGGTGTTGCCGCGCCTGTTGGAATCTTTGGCCGGGCAAAGATTCCGCGATTTTGAAGTGATTATTCAGGATGGCGCTTCAAAAGATGACAGCGTGGCGCTTGCTGAGTCTTTTCGCGGGCGTTTGCCCGCCTTGCAGGTGCGCAGCGCGGTGGATAGCGGGCTTTATGAGGCCTGGAACAGGGCTGTGCGGCACATTTCCGGCCAGTGGGTAATTTTTTTGGGGGCGGATGACGCGCTGGACGGGCCGGAAACTTTGCTTGAAGTGGCCCGGCGTGTGCGGGAATACCCGGCGGAAGTCATTTTTGCCTCTGGCGATGTGCGGGTGCTGAACGCCCGGCGTGAAGAGGTGGAACTGCAAGCCGGGCTGGAAAAAAATGTGCCGGATATTTTGCGCCACGGCGGGGCGGCCGTGCATTCCGGGCTTTTTCAGCGTGCCGGAATTTTTGCGGAAAATTCTTTTGATACCGGCCTGCGCATTTGCGGCGACCATGATTTTATTTGCCGTTTGTGGAATGACGATTCCAAAGGCCGCCGGCTTGGCCTTGCCGTCACCCGCATGAGCACCGGCGGGCTGACCAGCCGCATTGAAGGGGTTTGGCGCTTCCGTTGGGAACACGCGCGGGTGCTTTTGCGCCACTATGGCCTTGGGGCCTTTTTGCCGCGCCTGCCCGGTTTGCTCAAAGGGTTGATACCCCTTGGCATGGTCAAGGTTTTCGGCCCGGCAAGGGCGGCCCGTCTGCACAACCGCATAAGAAAGTTTATGGGCAAGGGGCCAATTTGGACAAATTTGGATGAGGCCGGAAAGTAAATGGAAAATTCATTGCCCGCAAAACATGACGCCCTGGTGGTTATAGTCGCCTATTCCTCCACGCCCGGCCCGTTTGAGCTGGCTTCCTTCCGCCAATGCCTGAAGGTATTCGCGGGGCGGGAAATTTGCCTGGTCTGCCCGGAAGGGCTGGATTATTCCCCCTATACCGATTTTTGCGCGGAACCTGCCCCCACCGCGCAGGCGCAGCTTCTAGCCCAGCAGGCATGTGCGCAACAGCCTCAAATTGGGCCCCGGCTTCGCGTGGAACGCTTTCCGAACAGCTGCTTTGACGGGGTGGCCGCTTACAACCGGCTGGTGCTTTCACCGGAATTTTATGAACGCTTTAGCGATGCGGAATATATTTTGCTTTACCAGCTTGATGCCTGGGTGTTTGAAGACCGCTTAACCCACTGGTGTTCTTTGGGTTATGACTACATAGGCGCGCCCTGGTTCACAGACCGGCGGGAAATGCTGCCCATTGCGGGCAACGGGGGGTTCACCCTGCGCCGGGTGCGCAGCTGCCTTGACCTGTTGACCGGGCGGCAAAAGCGCAAATGGCGCTACGGCTTTTTCCTTCAGCCATTTCCCGCGCGCACGGCGTTGCGGCGCGTGGTAAAACGCTGCCTGCACCTGGCGGAAATGCTGCTTTGCCGCGTCTCTCCCCGCCATTATTTGCGCGGTTACGCGCGTAATGAGGACTACGCCTTTGTAAAGGCCATGTCGGCCATAGAACCTTACCGCGTTGCCCCGCCGGAAGAGGCCATGCATTTTTCTTTTGAACGCTTCCCGGAACATCTTTATAAGCGGACTGGCGGCCTGCCCTTTGGGGCCCACGCCCTGGCGCGTTACGCCCCGGAATTTTGGGCGGAGCATTTGCCGCCGGATGCCGCTTTATGCTTGCTGCCGGGGGCTTTGCCGCTGCTTCCGCAAAGCGTTTCGCCATTGCTTCCACAAGGGCTTCCACAAGGGCTTCCACAAAGACCTTCACAAAAGCTTCCGCAAGACGCGCCGGGCCGTGCGGATTCTGACCAGCAGGGCGGCGTCAGATGACCGGTTCCAATTCCAACCCGCTGGTAAGTATCATAACCGTTTGCCGCAACGCCGGGGCAAGCATAGGTAAAACGCTGGATGCCGTGGCGGCGCAAAGCTACGCCCCGCTGGAATATATTGTTATAGACGGCGTTTCAACAGACGGCACCCTTGACCTGGTAAAGGCCTGCCCGGCGGTGACGCATTGGGTAAGCGAGCCGGACAAGGGCATTGCCGATGCCTTCAATAAAGGCATCGCCTTGGCGCGGGGTGAATGGATAGGTATTTTGAACGCGGATGACTGGTATGAGCCGGATGCCGTGGCCAGGGCGCTGCAACACGCGGAAGGGGCGGATATTCTGCATGGGGCGATACGTTACTGGCAGGGCGCGGAGCCGCGCGAAACGGTTTACCCCAACCAGAACCGTCTGCCATGGGAAATGACCATAAACCACCCATCGGTTTTTGCGCGGCGCAAGGTTTATGAGGAAATTGGCGGGTTCCGTGACGATTTCCACTATGCCATGGATTATGAATTTTTGCTGCGCGCCTGGACGGCTGGTTACAAATTTGTGGAAATCACGCCCGGCATTATTACGAATATGAGCTTTGGCGGCGCGTCAGACCTGCACTGGCGCAAGGCCCTGCGCGAGGTGCGGCGGGCCAAGAACCTGCATTCCGCAAAAGTTGCCCGCAACACGCTTTACTGGCTTTGGCAGCTTGGGCGGGGCAGCCTGCGGCGTGCCCTTCAGGCCTTGGGGCTTGAGGGGGCGGTGCGCTTTGCGCGCAAACATTTTTCCATTCTGAAAAAGCAATGAAAAAAATCCTTTTCCTGACCGTGCGGGCAGATTTTGGCGGCGGGCCGGAACATTTGTGGCAGCTTTTGCGCCACCTTTCGCCGCGGGTGGAAGCCTTTGTGGCCTGCCCGCAAGATTATCCCTATTATGAGCGCTATTGTGGCCTGCTTGGCGCGGACAGGGTGTTCATACTGCCGCACCGCAAATTCCGTTTGGGCAGCCTGCTGAAGCTGGCGGCCTTTTGCCGGAAGCGCGGGGTGGAAGTTTTGCACTCGCACGGCAAGGGCGCGGGGCTTTATTCCCGCCCGCTGGGTATTTTGCTGCGCCTGCCTTGCGCGCACACCTTCCACGGGGTGCATGTGGGGCAATACGGCAGGCTGAAAAAATTTCTTTATGTGAAGCTGGAACGGCTTCTGGCCTGCTTCACTCAGGCGGGCATTGCGGTTTCACAAGGGGAAAGGGAACAGGTATCGCGCCTTGGGCTTTTCCCCGCTTCTCGCCTGCACCTTATTGAAAACGGGGTGGAGCTTCCGGCTGTTGCGCCTGCCGCCCAGCCTGAACCTGCAAGGGCGGGGGAACCGGCTTGTGCGGGCGAGCACGTTATTCTTTTGCACACCAGCCGTTTTGATTACGCCAAAAATTCCGAATTTTTGCTGCCCCTGCTGCGGGAACTGCGTCAGCGCGGTTTGCTTGGGGCGGTAAAATTTACGGCGCTGGGCGACGGGGAAGGGCGGGCGGCGCTACAGGCCGCCTGCGCGGCGGAAGGGCTTGACGGGCACATTGAATTTACCGGCGCGGTCAGCAACCCGGCGGATTATATGGCGCGGTCTTTCGCCTATGTTTCCACCTCGCGCTGGGAAGGTTTGCCGCTGGGCGTGCTGGAAGCCATGGCGCACGGCCTGCCCGTGCTGGCAAGCGATGTTGTGGGCAACCGTGACGCGGTGCGGCACGAGCATAGCGGCTTTCTTTATGCGGAAGGGCAAAGCGGAGAGTTTTGCGATTACCTGCAAAAGTTGCTGGAAGACCGGGAACTCTACGCCCAACTGCGCCGGAATGCACGGCATGTGGCGGAAGAAAAATACGATGTGCGGATAATGGCCCGCAAGTGTGAGGAATTGTTGCTGAGCCTGTAAAATTTCACGGTGAGACCGTTGCACAACGGCCTCACGGTATTATCGCAAAACGTCCCGCGTTCCGCTGTTTGGCGGGGCGCGGGACTCTTTTATTCGTGACCGTCGCTTGGGGCAGGTTAAATAGCTGTCCAGCCGCCGTCAACGTAAATGGTTATGCCGGTGACGTAGGAAGATTCTTCCGCTGCCAGGAAAACGGCGGCGGAATCAAGTTCGCCGTCTTTGCCCAGGCGGCCGGCCGGGCAATAGGTTTTGATATGATTCTGGAAGTAGTCTGACGCAAGGGCCGGGCCGGTAAGCTCGGACGGGAAATAGCCAGGTCCAATGGCGTTCACGGTAACGCCTGTTTTGGCCCATTCCGCGCCCAGGGCGCGGGTAAGGTTTACCACAGCGCCTTTGGTGGCAACGTAGGAAGCATTCGGGGTAAGGCCGTAAACGGCGGTAAGGCCGTGAATAGAGGCAATGTTTATGATGCGGCCATAGCCGTTTTTCAGCATTTCCTTGCCGAATTCACGGCAGCAGCGGAAGGTGGCTGTAAGGTTAAGGTCAATAATCTGCTGCCAGTCTTCATCAGAAAGTTCGGCGGATTTGCCGGACTTGGAAGACCCGGCGGAGTTCAGCAAAATATCCACCTTGCCGAATTTGCCCATTACGGCGGCCACGGCCTTTTGCACGTCGGCCAGTTTGGTAACGTCGCACTGCACGGACAAGGCTTCACCCCCGGCAGCCCGGATTTCGTCTTCAACGCCTTTAAGTTTTTCAGCGCGGCGGGCCAGCAGGGCCACCTTGGCGCCCTGGCGGGCGAAGGCTTTGGCCATTTGCGCCCCAATACCGGAAGATGCGCCGGTGACTACCGCTACCCGATTGGCAAGATTGAACATAACTGTACTCCCTTTTGGGTTGGAGGGTTGGTGAAAGCTAGTTGGAACAAGCCTAACCCAAGCCGGAAAATAAAACAATTAAAAACTTAATTGTGAATATGTGATACAAGATGAGGGCATTGCGCAATGGCCTCTATATGCAAAAGCTGAAATGATAATGCCGGTCAGGGCTTTATGAAGCGCATGACATTTTTTTCTTCCCCAATCAGCGATACCACGTCAATCAGGGCCAAGTGGGAATAGGCCTGGGGGAAGTTGCCCAGCTGGCGTTTTGTAACAAAATCCAGGTCTTCACTGAACAAACCAACGTGGTTGGCAAGCGAAGCCAGTTCCGCCAGAAGTTCGGCGGCTTCTTCCTTGCGGCCGGTCACGTGCAGGGCGCGCACCAGCCAAAAGGTGCAGATGGTGAAGGCGGAAGACGGCAGGCCGAAATCATCGGGGTTTTTGTAGCGGAACATCAGACCGTCGTGAAACAGTTCCGCCTTTATGCGGTTTACGGTTTTTAGGTAGCGGTCGTCATTGGCGTCAATAAAGCCGTACTGTTCCATAAGCAGTAAGGAAGCGTCCACGGCATCGTTGCCGTAACTTTGCGAAAAGCTGCCTATTTTTTCATTCCAGCCCTTTTCCAGCACGTCATTGCGCACCAGGTCGGCTTGCACGCGAATAAGGCTTTCATATTCATGGCGGCCCAGAAGGGCGGCAATTTGCGCCCCGCGATCCAGCCCCACCCAGCTCATTATTTTAGAAAAAACAAAATGTTCCCGCCTGTTGCGAAATTCCCATATGCTATGATCCGGGCTGTTCCAGTCCTTGCTGACGTCAAGCACCATTTTTTTGACAATGTCCCACATCTCTTCCATGTCGCCCAGGGTGCCGGAAAAAAAATGGTAATAGCCGTGTATCACATCCAGAATGTAGCCCAGAGAATCGTTTTGCTGCTGCTTGTAGGCGGCGTTGCCAATGCGCACCGGGCGGGAATTTTCATACCCGGCCAGGTGGTCAAGCACTTCTTCGGTCAGTATGCGTTCCCCCCGGACGCCGTACATAATTTGGAAGGAATCACTTTTGGAACGCACGATCCGTTTGATAAAATTCAAAAACCGCTGGGCCGCGTGCGGGTGCCCCATGCGCATAAGCGTATCTATGGACATGGAAGCGTCACGCAGCCAGCAATAGCGGTAGTCCCAGTTGCGCACCTCGCCTATGGTTTCTGGAATGCTGGTGGTAATGGCCGCCAGAATGGCCCCGGTTTTTTCAAAGCTCATCAGCTTCAACACCAGCAGACTGCGCGAAACCAGCGCCCCATATTGGCGGTAGCGCAAGGAACGGTTGGCCCAGTTCAGCCAGTAAACCTTGGTGCGTTCAAATTCCAGGTGCACCCGTTCCATGTCTATGGGCACCAGCTTCTGATAGTAGGAAATCAGCATGAACTCGTCCCGTTCCAGGACAAGTTCCTCGCTTTCCAGCACGGGGCCGTAGTCCAGGCTGGAATACAGGTAGATATTGTTGCCGGGGTCGTCATCGGCCGCGCTGATCAAAAAATCGGCAAAGCGCAGATGAACGGCCTTTTTGCGGGCGTAATCCGGGCGCGGTTCATAACGCACGCGGAAGCGCGGCTTGCCGTGCAGGGGGCGCAGGTAACGGTAAACCTCTGGCGGCATGTAGACTTCTTCAGCGGAAATGCGGTAGCGGGGCATGAAGTCCAGCACCTCAAAGGCCCCGTCCGGCTGGGTGAAGACCGTGCGCAAGATATTGGTTTCCGGCAGATAGGCCTGAGAAAATTCACTGCCTTCCGGCAAAATAAAGCCGAAACTCCCGCCCTTTTCCTTGTCCAGCAGGGCGGAAAAAACAGACGGACTGTCAAAATCCGGCCAGCAAAGCCAGTCTATGCTGCCGCTTTCTGAAACAAGGGCGGCGCTGCGGCAGTTGCCTATAACGCCATAGTTAAGGTTGCTCATGCGTCCCCCTTTATGTTTTCCGCCCGCTGTTGCTTTTGCCCCAGAATGCTACATTTTGTGAAATATGGCAAGCTTGCCCGGTTTTTTATTGACGCATGCCCGTCTGCGGGCGGGTTGCGCTACCAGCCTGTTTTGGGTTATATTGCGCGGAAACTTGTGTGAACATGAAGACTCAATGCCACAGGAGGCAGAGTAAAACGCAAAGCGCAAACCTCAAGGCGGCCACAACGGCCCTTTTGCCCTCTGAACTGCGTCAGAAAAGTTTTTTATTCCGGTCGAATACCATAAGAGTATACTTCCTGCATAAAAAAGTTTTCTTCCTTGCCAGAGAACAAAATCGCTCGTTGTGTCTACAAACCCCGGCCCGGCCAACCCCCGGCGTCCGGCTTCAGGTTGCCATAACGAGACCATTGTACAATGGCCTCTAACAAGGAGCGCCTATGAAATATGTGATTATTTCCAACCGCTTGCCATTTACCATAACCCACAAAAACGGCGGGCTGCATCTTGCGCGAAGCAGTGGGGGCCTGGCGACCGGGCTGGCTTCTTTGGAAACCCCGGTAAAAAAATGCTGGGTGGGCTGGCCGGGCATGCCGGCGGCGAATGAGGAAGAACGCCAGCTTATAAACAGCCATATCAAAAAAAAGAGCCTGCGCCCGGTGCACCTTACAAGCGAACAGGTGCAAGACTATTATGAAGGGTACAGCAACGGCACCCTTTGGCCCCTGTGTCATTATTTTTACAGCTACATGCAAAGCGACGCCCGCTTTTGGAACGCCTACAAGGAAGTTAACCGCCTGTTTTGTGAAGAGGCCCTTAAGGTCATATCCCCTGGCGACATGGTGTGGGTGCATGATTACCAGCTTATGCTGCTGCCCGCCATGATTCGTGAAAAAATGCCGGACGTGGGCATAGGCTACTTCCACCACATTCCCTTTCCGTCTTATGAACTTTTCCGTTGCCTGCCGGAACGGGCAGAGATTCTGCGCGGCCTGATGGGGGCGGATCTGGTGGGCTTTCATACCCATGAATACATGCGCCATTTCATAAACGCCCTTTACCGGGTGCTGGGGTTGCACTGCAATATCGATGAAGTGCGGCAAGATGGCCGGGTTACGCGCATGGAAGCCTTCCCCATGGGCATAAATTACAACCTTTACAACAAAGCGGCGGAACAACCGGCTGTGCTTCGGCATGTGGAAAAATTGCAGCGCAGCTTCGCGGGCTGCAAGGTTGTGCTTTCTGTAGACCGGCTGGACTACAGCAAGGGCATAATCAACCGTCTGAAGGCCTTTGCCAACTTTTTGGAACATAACCCGGAAATGCACAACAAAGTGGTGCTGCTGCTTATTGTGGTGCCCTCGCGTGACAGCGTAACGCGCTACGCGGAACTGAAAACGGAAATAGATACCATGATAGGTTCGGTCAACGGGCGCTTTTCCAGCCCGGGCTGGACCCCGGTGCAATACTATTACCGTTCCCTTTCCTTCAACCACCTTGCCGCCATGTACAAATTGGCGGACGTGGCCCTTATTACGCCCCTGCGTGACGGCATGAACCTTATCGCCAAGGAATACCTGGCCGCCAAGGGGGGGTCCCCCGGCGTGCTGGTGTTCAGTGAAATGGCCGGGGCCGCGCTGGAATTGCCGGAAGCCGTCACCGTAAACCCCAATGACCTGGACGCCCTGGAAGAAGCCATTGGCAAGGCCCTGAACATGCCGGAGGATGAACAGCTTGCGGCCCTTCAACCCATGCAAAGGCACCTTGCCCGGCATACCGTAAGCCGCTGGGCGGAAAATTTTATGACAGAACTTAAGGACGTGCGGGCGCGCAACCGGGAAATAAGGGCCAAACTGCTGGAAGGGCGCAAGCTTGAAGCAGTGCGGCGGGCCTATAAAAAGGGCAAACGCCGCCTTTTGCTGCTGGATTATGACGGCACCTTGCGCGGCTTTGTGAAAAACCCGGCCAATGCCCAGCCCCCGCCCAGCCTTTTGGAACTGTTGCGCAAACTGGCGGAAGACCCGCGCAACCATATTATGATATGCAGCGGCCGCACCAAAGAAAACCTTGAAAAGTGGCTGGGCGGCCTGAACATTGGCCTTTCCGCCGAACACGGGGCCTTTTACTATGAAGGCGGCATCTGGCGCAGCACCCTGCCGCAAGTTGAAGACCATGCATGGGATGAAGAAATCTTAAGCATTTTTGAACGCATTACAGATAAAACCCCGCGTTCCTATTTTGAAAAGAAAAGTACCGCCCTGGTCTGGCACTTCCGCGATGTGGACGACTGGCTGGCGGATTTGCGCGTTACCCAGCTTTTGCAGGTGCTTATGCGCCCCTGTGCCCGCAAGGGCTTGCAGATCATGCGCGGCAGCAAGATTGTAGAAGTAAAAAGCCCGGCCTGCAACAAGGGCACAGAGGCGCAACGCCTTTTGTCCGGGGCGGATTATGACTTCATTCTGTGCATGGGCGACGATGTCACGGATGAAGACATGTTCGCCCTGCTTCCGCCAGAGGCCGTAAGCATAAAGGTGGGCGGCTTTTCAGATTCCGCCCGCTATCACCTTATGGCCCAAAATCAGGTGACGGGGTTTTTATCCGGTTTGACTTATTCCCCGTCCCGTGTTTAGCTAGTTGTAATTGCGCGTGTTACGCCCGGCGCATTGCGCGTCCATGGGGAAATTGCGCAACAATATTCCAAACAAGAGGTCTGTTATGAAAAAAATCCTTGCCCTTTCCGCGTTGGCCCTGATCTTCGCCTATAGCGCGCCCCTTGTGTCGCAGGCCGCCTTCACTGGCCCCGGCCCGGCCCTTACTTCGGTAATCAAGGCCAAAGAAATGCATGACGATACCCCGGTAACCCTGCAGGGCAACATCGTTAAGCAGCTCAGCAATAAAAAATATGAATTTCATGACGCCACCGGCAGCATAACCATTGAAATTGACGACAACAAATGGGGCGGCCTGGATATAAGCCCGTCCGACAAGGTGGAAATTACCGGCGAAGTGGACAAGGGCCGCAACAAGCTGGAAATTGAGGTGGATTCCATCCGCAAGCTTTAACTGCCCGAGCGCCTTATTCGGAGGGACAAAGTGGAAAAAATGAATATTGTGTTTCTTGATCTGGGCACTGTGGGGCATGACCTGCCCTTGCCGGATTTTGCCTCTTTGGGCGAAGTTACCGTCCATGAAAGCACAGCCCCGCATGAAGTGGCCGACCGCATCAAAAACGCCGACATCGTGCTTACCAACAAGGTCACCCTTACGGCGGAACTGGTGCAAAACGCCCCGCGCCTGAAGTATATAGGCACAGTGGCCACAGGCTACAACCAGGTGGATTTGGCCGCGGCCTCGGCGCGGAAGATTCCGGTCTGCAACGTGCCCAACTATTCCACGCAATCTGTGGTGCAGCACACCTTTGGGCTTATCTTCAGCCTGGCCGGCGCTTTCAGCCGGCACTTGAAGGCCGTGGCGGATGGGGAATGGGTAAGCAGCCGGCATTTTTGCTTCTGGAAGGCCCCGGTGCTGGAAATGGCTGGTAAGACCATAGGTGTGGTGGGCTTTGGCGATACCGGGCAGGGCGTGGCCCGCCTGGCGCATTGCCTTGGCATGAAGGTGCTGGCCTATGCCCCGCGCCCCAAACCCCTGCCGGACTATCAACCCTTTGCCTTTACCGGGCTGGATGAGATTTTTACCCAGTCTGACGTGGTTACCCTGCATTGCCCCCTTACGCCGGAAAATACCGGCATGGTGAACCTTGCAAGGTTGCGCGGCATGAAGCGCAGCGCCTTTTTCATAAACTGCGCGCGCGGCCCGCTGGTGAACGAGGCCGACCTGGCCCAGGCCCTGCATGAAGGGCTTATAGCCGGGGCCGGGCTGGATGTGGTATGCAAAGAACCCATGGAGGCCGGCAACCCGTTGCTGAAGGCCCCCAACTGCCTTATAACCCCGCACATAGCCTGGGCCAGCGTGGAAGCCAGAACCCGCCTGATGCAGGGCGTTTTTGACAACATCAAAAACTGGACTTTGGGCAAGCCAAGCAATGTAAGAAACAGTTTCTGAAAAAACGCAGCCAATAAAGATAATGTCCTGTTTTACCTTGGTAAAACAGGACATTATCTTTATTGCTGGCCCTGCCGGGGTTCCCCAAGGGAGACCGTTGCACAATGAGAATTTTTGTTCTTTTACAAGGAGTGCGAGGTCCGTGCGTAGGGAGTATATTCAAGCATATATGACCTTCGCGCGGGACGAAGCACGACGCAGTAAAAGGGCAAAAAGGCCATTGTGCAATGGTCTCCAAGGGGGTCACCCCCCTTGGGCGGGGTGCAGGGGCAGCGCCCCTGCCCGCCGGAGGCGTTTTTGCATCCCCGGCTGCCTAATCCGCCATAACAATCATGGTGGAATAGCGTCCGCGCAGGCGCTGGTTGGCCTGTTCGGCCTGGGCCACGTTGCTGAACGGCCCGGCCTGCACCCGCCAGAGTTTGCGGTCTGCCGTGTACTGCACGCGGGAACCCATGCCGTTGTTATTGATTTGCCGCGCCAGGGATTGAGCGTTCTGTTTTTCAGAAAACGCCCCCACCTGCACGTAATATTTGCCGTTGCCGCCAGATGGCGCGGGCGTTGGCGCGGGCGGCAGCTTCTTTTCCGCCGTTTGCGTGCCTGCCGGGGTGGTTTTGGGCGGCGCTTGGCCGGTGTTTGTGGCAATGGGGGGCAGGGTTTCCACCGGGTTCGGGTTTATGGTGTTTATGGCCTCTACCCGCACACGGGCCGTGCCGTTGCCCATCATGCCAAGTTTTTCCGCCCCGCTTTTGGTCAGGTCTATAACCCGGTCATCCACAAAGGGGCCACGGTCGTTTACGCGCACAACAATGCTGCGTCCGTTGTCCAGGTTGGTTACCTTCACATTGGTATCAAAGGGCAGCACCCGGTGCGCGGCCGTCATGTCGAACATGTTGTACTGTTCACCATTGGCAGTGGTTTTTCCATGAAACCCCGGCCCATACCAGGAAGCTACCCCGGTTTCTCTAAAACCGTGGGCATGGGCCAGCGGGTAGTAGGTTTGCCCGTTTATGGTGTATGGTTTGCTGCCCCTGGCCGGTTTTACGGCGTAGTTGCCCATTTCGGTATCTATTTCTTCCGGGTGCCGGGCGCAACCGGCCCCATAAAGGCTTATAGTGGTGCCGGTAAGCAGCACCACAGCTTTTTGCAGATAATTTTTAATCATTCCATATAACCTCCAGTCGCTTCCGGCATGGGGGCCAGGCGGGCGTGCGGCAGGGCGGCGCGTTCAGGCCCCAAAGGGCATGAAACAGGCGTGGGCCGGGCCTTGCGTTGGCTTTGTCCAGATGGTGTCATCCAGAGCATTTTACGATTGAAATGAGTGAATCGCCCGGCAAGTATTTGAAGACAAAGCCTTGCCGCAAAATAGCCGCATGTAAGCCTTGCTCGCCGTTAAACGACTATTTCAAGCGTAACCCACTCTAATGGAACAAGTATTTTCATGTTGTTCCATTTGGCAAAAGAATAAAGAGTGAAAACAATTCACAAATGAAATTGGCGTATTGCCCTGCAAGGACGTTTTTTACGTCAAAGCGGCAGGCCCGGCGGGGCCTTCACGCCGCATCAGGCGCTAAGTGAAAGCCCGCCGGAAGAGGCGTGCGCCCCTTCAAACTGCACGGCAGTACCGTAACAGGTAAAAAATTTGCTGCCGTCCGGGTGGAAGGCCACCTGTTCCTGATACCCGATAATGGCCTGCGCGCCCTTGTTTACCGCGCGGGTGGCCATGCCGAAAAAGGCTTCTTCAGAATCATAGCCGCGGCAGACCACAAGGCCCAGCACCCGGCCTATCTTGCGTTCATCACCAAGGGCGGGGGTGGTTACCACGGGAAAGCGCCCGGTGGAAAACAGTTCCTTCACCCGGTCAAAGTTTTCAGTTTTGGCATTGCTCTTCTTGGTCTTTTTTTCGTTGCCGCTCATAAGAAAGAACATATTATCCTCCAAATGCCCACAAACAGTGGCGCGTTATTTTTTGCAAGATGGAAAGGTAAAATTTGCAGTTGCCAAAATATATGCAAACAAGGTGCCACTTCCAGTAATACGCTGTTAATGAAAGGTATTTTTTCTAGACTTTCTTTTTTGGCAGGGGCATAGGCAAAATTTTGACCCGGAATTGCATTTGCCAAAGCCGCTTCTTTGCATTATATCTTCTCAATTAGGACAAAATTGGCCTGCAACGGCCATCTTGTACTGACGGCGGCAAACTTGCAAAGCCGCTGTCCGCTGCTGAGGGGCAGGCGAAATTTGCGTATTGCGCAACGCTGATATGAGCGCGTTGAAGTTTAAATGTTCCTGTTGCGGGAAGTGTTGCCCGCCAACCCTTCATAAACTTTAAAAAAGGCCGTGGGGCAAACAAGCCCGCCAAAGGCCGGAGTTCCAATGTTCAAGTTTATCGCGCGTAAAATTTTTGGTTCCAAAAATGAACGTTATATAAAAAAGATTCGGCCCCTGCTGCAAGAAATCAACAAGCTGGAAGAACGCTGCGCCGCGCTTGCCGACGCCGACTTCCCCGCGCTTATAAGCAAATACAAGGAAGAAGCGCAAAACGGGCGCAGCCTGGACAGCCTGCTGCCGGAAGTGTTCGCCCTGGTGCGTGAAGCAGGCAAGCGCGTGCTGGACATGCGCCACTTTGACGTGCAGCTTGTGGGCGGCATTGTGCTGCACAACGGCAAAATTGCTGAAATGCGCACCGGTGAAGGCAAAACCCTTGTGGCTACCCTGCCGGTGGTGCTGAACTCGCTTTCCGGCAAGGGCGTGCACGTGGTCACGGTAAACGACTACCTGGCCCGGCGTGACGCGGAATGGATGGGCCGCCTGTACAACTTCCTTGGCCTTAGCGTGGGCGTTATCGTGCACGGGCTTAGCGACGCGGAACGCAAGGCGGCCTACGGCGCGGACATAACCTACGGCACCAACAATGAATTCGGCTTTGACTACCTGCGCGACAACATGAAGTTTTACCCGGAACATCTGGTGCAGCGCGGGCACAACTTCGCCATTGTGGATGAAGTGGACTCCATCCTTATAGACGAAGCCAGAACCCCGCTGATCATTTCCGGCCCGTCTGAAGATTCCACAGACCTTTACCGCAAGATAGATTCCATAATCCCGCGCCTTCAGGCGGAAACGGAATACGTGGTGGATGAAAAGGCCCGTACCGCTACCCTTACGGAAGAAGGCGTGGCCAAGGTGGAACACCTGCTGCGCGTAGACAACTTGTTTGACCCGCAGAACATTTCCTTGCAACACCACGTCTTGCAGGCCCTTAAGGCCCACAAGGTGTTCAAGCGGGATGTGGATTATATAGTCAATGAAGGCCAGGTGGTAATTGTTGATGAATTTACCGGCCGCACCATGCCGGGCCGCCGTTTTTCGGACGGGCTGCACCAGGCGCTTGAAGCCAAGGAAAATGTGAAGGTAGAGGCGGAAAACCAAACCCTGGCCTCCATCACCTTCCAAAACTACTTCCGCCTTTATGACAAACTTTCCGGCATGACCGGCACGGCAGATACCGAAGCCGTGGAATTTCATGAAGTATACCGCCTTGAAGTCCTAAGCATACCCACGCACCGCCCCATGATACGCAACGACATGGCGGATTTGGTCTACCGCAGCAAAGATGAAAAATATCAGGCTATTATAGAAGAAATTTCCGGCCTTTACCAAAAAGGCCAGCCTGTGCTGGTGGGCACCATTTCCATTGAAATTTCCGAGCTGATTTCTGAAAAGCTCAAAAAAGCCAATATCCCGCATAACGTGCTAAACGCCAAACAGCATGACAAGGAAGCCGCCATCATCGCGGAGGCCGGGCAGCGCGGCAAGGTTACCGTTGCCACCAACATGGCGGGCCGCGGCACCGACATTGTGCTGGGCGAAGGCGTGCGTGAACTGGGCGGCCTGCACATTCTGGGTACAGAAAGGCATGAAAGCCGCCGCATAGACAACCAGTTGCGCGGCCGTTCCGGCCGTCAGGGCGACCCCGGTTCATCCCGCTTCTACCTGTCGCTTGAAGATGACCTGATGCGCCTTTTCGGGGCGGACAGGCACATAAAGCTTATGGAAAGCCTGGGCCTTAAAGACGGTGAAGCCATTGAGCACAAGCTTATCAGCAAGGCCATTCAAAACGCGCAAAAGCGGGTGGAAGGCCACAACTTTGAAATACGTAAATCCTTGCTGGATTTTGACAACGTAATGAACCAGCAGCGCGAGGTTGTTTACACCCTGCGCCGCGAAGCCATGAACGCGCCGGACCTGGAAAGCCGGGTGGAAGAATTTGTAAGCGGCGTGCTTGAAGATATATACGCCCCGGTAGAAGCCGCCAAAGGCCCGCTGGAAGAAGATCAGCATGAAATGATCCTGTCGCAGTTGGAAGAAGTTGCCAACCTGAACCGCGACCAGCTTGCCGCCTTGCAAAGCGCCAAGGGCCTGCCCGCCATGGAAGCGGTAAAAGATGAAATAATCAAGGGCTTTGATATAAACCTGCGCCAGGTTATGCAGGAACGCTACATCGACCTTTTGCGCTACTTCACTTTGGAAGAGCTGGACAGGGCCTGGAAGGAACATTTGCTGAACATGGATCACCTGCGTGACGGCATTGGCCTGCGCGGCTACGGCCAGCGCGATCCCAAGCAGGAATACAAGCGGGAAGGCTTTGCCATGTTCCAGGACATGCTGGAACGCATTCGGGAAAATGTGGTGAAAATCCTTACCCACTTGCGTTTGCATGTGCAGGAAGCCGCCCCGGCTGTGGAAGTGGATGCGGAAGCGGCGGTGGAAGCGGAAGCCCGGGCGGAAGAGCCTGAAAGCCGCAACCAGCCCGCAAAGGGCGGGGCCGCGCTGGAACTGAAGCACAAGGAAACCACGGCCCTTTCCTATTCCGGCGCGGCGGCGGAAGCCGCCCGCAAGGCCCCGGTAAAGCGTGAAAGCCCCAAAGTGGGGCGTAATGATGACTGCCCCTGCGGCAGCGGGAAAAAATACAAAAAGTGCTGCGGGGCCGGGCAGCAGTAAGCCTGCCGGCAACACCCGCGTTAAACATGCAAAAGGGAATCCGGCTGTTGGGGAAGCCGCAAGTGCCGTAAGCCTTGCGGAAACAGCCGGGCTGTATGGGTGGAAAGGCTGGATTATAAATGCGTTTTCTCATTGCGGAAGATGATTTTGCAAGCCGCAAGGCCCTGGAAAGCCTGCTGACGGCGTACGGTGAATGCCACGGAGTGATTGACGGCGCGCAAGCCGTAGAGGCCTTTGAAAAAGCCATAGATGAAGGGCAGCCCTATGACCTGGTATGCCTTGATATCCTGATGCCGGAAATGGACGGGCATGAAGCCCTGCGCCGCATCCGCATGCTGGAAAAGGGGCAAAACCGTTCCCCCGGCTGGCTGGCCTCTGTGCGGGAACTGTTCCGCCAAAACAACAAACCGGCGGACTGGATTACCCCGATAATTATCGTAAGCGGCCTTGATGACCAGCAAAATATAGCCCAGGCCTATCTGGATGGCGGCGTTTCCGCCTACGTGCCCAAGCCGGTGGACAACAAGGCCTTTATAAAGCTTTTGGGCGTGCTTGGCGTGCTGGAAGATGAATAGCTTGTATAATTTTGCGCTGTAAAAAAGATTGCCCATTCCCAGATAAACAGGGATAAAAGAGAGAAGTTTATGTTGCGATTTAACTGCTTTGGCCTTGGCCCGCTGGATACCAACTGCTATATGATAGATAACGGCGCGGAAGCCGTGGTTATAGATCCGGGCGGCAACCCCGGCCAGGTGCTGCGCATGGTGGCGAATGAAAATTTGAAGGTTACCCACATCTTGAACACCCACCTGCACTTTGACCATACCTATGGCAACGCCGTAATGATAGCCAACACGGATGCCCCGGTTCTGGCCTCGGAACGCGACAGCTTTTTGCTGGAAACGGAATACGGCAAGGGCGGGGCCTTTGGCCTGCCCCCGGTCAACGATTACGCCTTCAGCAATATTGATGAAGGCGAACTTGAGGTGCTGGGCGTAAAGTGCAAGGTGCTGGCAACGCCGGGGCATACCCCGGGCAGCCTTTCCTTCTATTTCCCGCCGGAAGCCGTGGGTTATGAAAACGGCAACGGCCAGGGGCTGCTGTTTTCCGGAGACGTAATTTTCAAACGATCCGCCGGGCGTACAGACTTCCCCGGCGGCAGCAGTGATACCCTGATGCGTTCCATTCAGGGCAAGGTCTTTGCCCTGCCGGCAGATACCATCATATTCAGCGGGCACGGGCCGGAAACCACTGTGGGCGAAGAGCTGGAACAAAACCCCTTCTGCGGGCGGCGCAAGGGGCTGTAGGCCGGGGTTATTTCTAACTAAAAGATTTTAGCCAATTGACGCAGGATTTGGCTGAAAGATTTTAGTTAGAGCAATTTACGATTGAAATGAGTGAATTGCTCAGCAAGGATTTGTCTTCAAATCCTTGCCGCGGAATAGTAGGCGAGCTTTGCTCGCCGTTAAGCGACTATTTCAAGCGTAAATCACTCTAGGTTACACAGAACGCCGGGCGTTTTTTTTGGGCCTAAGGGGGTGGTGAAGTGTACGAAAAATACGTGGAATATTCTTTGGACCGCATGCCGCTTGTGCTGGCGTGCAGCCCCCGGCGTGGCAATTGCGATTTTGCCGCGTCCTTGTTGGCCAGAAGCCTGGGCGCGGAACGCGGCTTCCCCAACCTGCCTCCCTTTTTTTTGCGTCACTGCGCGGTGCAGCCCTGCATAAGCTGCGGCTGTTGCAGCCCCGCGCCCGGGCAGGAAAATTTTGTCCCCTTTTGCCCTGTGGCGGAAAAAGATGAAAGCAAGGGCCTGTTCAAGGCCCTTGTTGAAGCGTCGGAACTGTTTTTGGTGGCCCCCATCTATTTTTACCACCTGCCCGCGCAGCTTAAGGCCCTTATAGACCGCAGCCAGTTTTATTATAACAACAACCAGTTGTTGCCCGCGCGTAAAAAGCCGGTAAAAACCGTGCTTATTTCCGGCAGAGAAAAAGGCAAAAAGCTTTTTGAAGGGAGCCTGCTTTCCTTGAAATATTTTTATAAGGCCATAGGGCGGGAAGAAGCTACCCCGCCCCTGCTGCTGCGCGGCCTTGACGGCCCGCAAGACCTGGAAACACGCGCGGATTTGCAGGGAGAAATATTCGCCTATGCCCGCCCCTGAAGCGGAAGGCCGGCCCGGCTTGCGGCCCGATGCGCATGGCCCGCGCGGCCTTGGGAAATTGCGCGGGTTCTTGAAGCTGCCCGGCCTGGCCCGGCTGTCTGGCAGGGTGCGCTTGCCCGGTTTCTTGAAGCCGTTTGGCCTGTTGAAGCAGTCTGGCCTTTTGAAGCAATTTGGCCTGGCCAGCCTGCTGACAGAAGTCCGTTGCCCGCATTGCGCCCGTCCGCTTGAAAAGGCGCGGCGTGGGGCAGGGGGCTTCTGCCCGGAATGCCTGGCCCTGTTTCCCCGGCGCTATTCCGGTTATTGCCCGCGTTGCGCGGAACCGGCCACGGAACATGACGCGCCCCTGGCCCTGTGCGCAACTTGCCTTGTAACCCCGCCGCCCTGGCAACCGGCCTTTTTTTATGGAGTTTATGAAGGGCCGCTGCGGGAAGCCTTGCTCCGGCTGAAATTCGGCGCCGGCCTGCACCTTGCGAAGGCCCTTGCCGGGCTTTTGGCCTCTGTGCCGGAACTGCGGGACTGGGTTGCCAATTGTGCGGCCAATTGCGCGTCCGGTTGCGCGGCCAATTGTGAGGCTGGCCGCGATGCCAATTACGATGCCGGTTGCGCGGCCAATTGTGAGGCCAATCGCGCGTCCGGTCGCCTGACCGGCCATGTAACCGGCCTGGCAACCGGCCTGGCAGGCAGCCATGCGGAAAGCGCCAAAAATGCGGCACACGTTAAAAATGCCCAAAGCGCCCCTTTGGTGATAGTGCCCGTGCCCCTGCACCCGCGCCGCCAGTTGGGGCGCGGCTTCAACCAGTCTTTGGAACTGGCCCGCGCCCTTGGCCGGGAATTGAATATTCCCGTAAAGCCGGAACTTTTGCGCCGGCAACGTGGCGGCAAAGCGCAACGCGGCCTTGGCAAAACGGCGCGGCGCGCCAACATGGATGACGCCTTTGTGGCAAGCCCGGCGGCGCAAGGCCTGCGCCTGCTTGTGCTGGACGACATAAAAACCACCGGGGCCACCTTGCGGGCGGCAACTTTGGCCTTGCAGGCGCAGGGCGCGGCCTCCGTCAGCGTGGCGGCCATTGCCAGCACCCCAAAATAATACAAGTTTATTTCAGAATAAGGAACCTGACACTATGAGCAGTTTTGCGGAAGAATTGGCCCAGGAAGCCGCCCGGCGGCGTACTTTCGGCATTATAAGCCACCCGGACGCGGGCAAAACCACCCTTACGGAAAAGCTGCTGCTTTTTGGCGGGGCCATTCAAATGGCGGGCACGGTAAAGGCCCGCAAGGCCGCGCGTTACGCCACATCAGACTTTATGGCCATGGAAAAGGAAAGGGGCATTTCCGTAAGCACTTCCGTAATGCGCTTCAGCTACCGGGGTTATGAGGTCAACCTGCTTGATACCCCCGGCCACCAGGACTTTTCAGAAGATACCTACCGCGTGCTTACAGCGGTGGATTCCGCCCTGCTGGTCATAGATTCCGCCAAGGGCGTGGAAGCCCAGACCAAAAAACTTATGGATGTGTGCCGCATGCGCAACACGCCCATCATCACCTTCATCAACAAGCTGGACCGGGAAGGCCTTACCCCGCTGGAAGTAATGGCCGATATTGAAGACCATTTGAAGATTGAATGCGCCCCGCTTACCTGGCCGGTGGGCATGGGGGCCTCATTTCAAGGGGTGTATGACCTGCGGAATGAGGAACTGCGCCTGTTCACGTCCAAAAGCGGAGAACGCCGCCAGGTGGAATCCGTCATCCTGAAGGGCGTGAATGACCCGCAAATGGACGCCCTGCTGGGTGAAGACGCGGCCAATGCCCTGCGCCTTGACCTGGAATTGCTGGAAGCCGCCGGCAACCGCTTTGACAAGGAACGCTACCTGAAGGGCGAACAAACCCCGGTGTTTTTCGGCAGCGCCATAAACAACTTCGGGGTGCGCGAATTGCTGGATACCTTTGTGGAACTGGCCCCCGGCCCGCGCCCGCGCCTTAGTGAACCGAAGGAAGGCGAAAGCCGCCCGGTGCTGCCTACGGAAGAGGAATTTTCCGGCTTCGTGTTCAAAATTCAGGCCAATATGGATAAGGCGCACCGCGACCGCATGGCCTTTATGCGCATCTGTTCCGGCAAATTCACCCGCGGCATGAAGTTGCGCCACCACCGCACTGGCAAAGACGTGGCCATTTCCAACGCCACCATCTTCATGGCGCAAGACCGCAGCGGGGTTGAAGAAGCCTGGCCCGGCGACATCATTGGCCTGCCCAACCACGGCACCATAAAAATCGGCGACACCTTTACGGAAAAAAGCCCCCTGCGCTTCACCGGCATACCCAACTTCGCGCCGGAACATTTCAAACGGGTGCGCCTGCGCAACCCGCTTAAGTCCAAACAACTGCAAAAAGGGCTGGAACAACTGGCGGAAGAAGGCGCGGTGCAGCTTTTCCGCCCGCTTGCGAACAATGACTACATCCTTGGCGCGGTGGGCGTGTTGCAGTTTGAGGTAATAGTCTCCCGCCTGGCGGAAGAATACGGGGTGGATGCCTTTTATGAAGGCGTGAACATCCACACCGCGCGCTGGGTTTCCAGCGAAGATAAAAAACAGTTTGAAGAATTTAAAGATTATTACAAAAACGACCTGGCCTGGGACGCGGAAAACGCCCTGGCCTACCTGCCATCCACCCCCTGGAAGCTGGAATCGGCGGAGGAACGCTACCCCAAAGTAGTATTCGGCGTTACCAGAGAGATAAGCTAGCCGGGTTCCATGCCCGCAAGGCAGGTTATGAAAAATAAGTATGCCGCCATAACGCGCCTTGGGCGGGCGAAAAAAATAATTACCGCTTCAAGCGTTCTGTTCCTGTGGTGTTTCTTTGCCTGTTACGCTGTGGCCCAGCCTTATGAAGCAGGTTACGACAAACGCGCGCAGGATGTTGTGCATAATTTGCTGGTTCATAACGGCCTTGATGCCGAAATTTGGCCGGATTACAAACCAAGCGCCTGGCCGGTATTGGCTGCGGCAACCAACAACCTGAAAAATCAATTTGAGAAAAAAGAGAAGCTGTACGGCGTTAGCTGGTCAAACACGCCCGTCAAGCAGTTAACGGCCCTGGTAATTAAAGATGAAAATTTGGGCGGGGCGCTTGATTTATCCGGCCTGTCCGGCCTGGAGCGCCTGTATGTGGCAGACTCATTCACATGTGACAGCGTTCAGAATAATAAGGATATTAGCGCAATTGCGCTTAATGGAAACAGTTCGGTAAAAGAAATATATTTTTCTGAAACCAGCCTGGCTTCTTTGGAACTGGGTGAGCTGAGCAAGCTGGAATCATTTGAGTTGCAGTTGGATGACGGGCTGAAAATCTTGAATACGGGCGCAAATGCGAAATTATCCAGCCTGGGCATAGAAAGTTGTGTTGTGGCTAATCTGGATTTATCCGCCAATTCAGAACTTACGCGCTTGTCTCTGGCTAATACGGATGTCAGGGAAATAGATGTGTCCGCCAATGCAAAGTTGCAAGTGCTGAAGCTTGTGGATTGCCACATAGAAACTGTTGATTTGGGCCGTAACGGGCAATTGTCTGAACTGTCTCTTGTATTGCTGTGTATAACATCTCTTGATTTAAGCGAAAACCGGCTTTTGAAGAAACTTCTTATTCTGGGCACGCCATTGAGCAGCCTTGCCTTGCCTGCTTCCACGCAGGCCGGGCAAGGGAAGACCGGGCAGGCACAGGCCCTGGTTCCGCAAATAAATGATACAGGCATACCTTTAAGCGGGTTGGCCCGTTTGGCAGATCATGATATCCACGCCAGCACGCAATGGGGAGTGTTCTCCGGCTATAAAGCTTTTGCCCCCGGTGAAAAGGCAATACTTGATTTTTCTTCAGAAGCCGTATTATTGGGCGCGGATACAACTTTTACCCTGCTGACAGAAGTAAAAGTGTGGGGAAACAGAACCCTCAAGCCCGTGGTAAAAGTAGCGCCCGCCAATAGCTACAAGGTGAAAAACGGCATAATAACCATCACAAAGCCAGGGCGTTATTATGTGCTTATGACCAACCCCAAAATACTTTCCCGCGTAAAGGGCGCTTCTCATAAGGTAAAAATCCCCGCGCTTACAGGCAGGATAGAGGTTGGAAAAGATAATATTTGACGGTCTCAATATTTGATCAGGCCGCCTTGTTAAAACATTCACCGCAAAGGGGGTGGGCGCAAGTTGTTGAAACATTACAAGCGCCCACCCTCTTGCTTTATCTTTCTAATTGTGGCATGATTTTAGCATGAGCATGCCTCCAGTTTGGGCGTGCCTCATATAAGCAATTGAAAAATATAATTTTAGGGGTTTTTTGATGGGGTTGGAACTTCGCCAGAACTTGAAGCTTTCGCAACAGCTTCGCATGACGCCGCTGTTGCAGCAGGCCATAAAGCTGTTGCAGCTTTCGCGGTTGGAACTGGTGGAAACCGTCCAGCAGGAACTTATGGAAAACCCCTTCCTTGAAGAAGGCTTTGACGAAGGCCCGGCGGAAGAATTTGTTGACCGGGCCGCCAAAGAAGACGCGGACAACGTCTACCAGGAAGAACTGGCCCACAACGCCGACTGGGAAGACTATCTGGGCGACTTCGCCAGCACCACGCGGCAGGCCGCCGTGCGTGAAGTCGATTTGGGAGAAGAAACCACTTCCTTTGAAGCCCGCTACTCATCCGCCCCCTCGCTGGCCGGGCATTTGCTTTGGCAGTTGCGCCTTTCAAAGCTTACGGAAAGGCAGGTGGAAATAGCAGAGGTAATTTTGGGCAACCTTGGCCCCACCGGGTATCTGGAAGCAGAAAATGTGGAACTGGCCGCCCAGGCCGCTTGCAGCAGCGCGGAACTGGAAGAGGTTATCCGCGTTGTGCAGCGTTGCGACCCTGTGGGCGTGGCCGCGCGCAGCCCGCAGGAATGCCTGCTGGTGCAGCTTGAAGTCTTGAAGTATGACCGCGACCCGGTGCTGGTTTCCCTGATCAAAGACCACCTGGAAGACCTGGAAGCCCGGCGCTACAAGCCCATAATGCGCAAGTTCAAGCTGACGGAAGAAGACCTTAAGGAATACCTTGATATCATTCAGGGGCTTGACCCTATGCCCGGTTCCAGCTACGGCGAGACGGAACCTTCTTACATAGAACCGGATGTATACGTGTACTTTTACAAGGGCGATTTTGTAATTGCCCTGAATGAAGAGGGCATACCGCCCCTGCAACTTTCCTCGCTGTACAACGACAGCCTGGAAAGCGCATCCGGCAAGGAAAAAGATTATTTTCAGGAACGCTTCCGGTCCGCCTCCTGGCTTATCAAAAGCCTGCACCAGCGCCAGCGCACCCTTTACAAGGTTATGGAAAGCATTGTGAAGCACCAGCGGGAATTTTTTCTGGAAGGGCCTTCCCGTCTGCGCCCGCTTATTCTGCGTGAAATAGCGGAAGATGTTGAAATGCATGAATCCACCATTAGCCGCATCACTTCCAGCAAATACGCGGCCACGCCGCACGGGGTGTTTGAGCTGAAGTTTTTCTTCAACAGTTCCCTGGCCCTGGACGATGGCAGCGAAGTGGGTTCAGAAAGCGTAAAAGTGCTTATAAAAAAATATATTACAGATGAAGACCCCAAAGCCCCGCTAAGCGATGAACGCATTGTGGAAATGCTGAAGGAAGAATTGAAGGTGAACATAGCCCGCAGAACCGTGGCAAAATACCGCATGGCCCTGGGTATTGATTCATCTTCCAAAAGAAGGTCTGTCTTTTAAAAACAAATTGTGCTATTCCATAAACGTATACCCCTTTAACCATTCCGGGGGCCATACAAGGAGGATATATGAACGTTACTTTCGCCTTCAAGAACTTTGAACCGTCCGAACACCTCAAGAAGTACGCGCGCCGCCGCATGGAAAAGCTTTCCCGCTTTATGGGCCGTTCCGGCAATGCGGATGCCTCCGTCACCCTGACTGTGGACAAATTCCGCCACAGGGTAGAAGTGCAGATCAGCGGGGACAACCTGAACATAAGCGCGGCGGAACAGACAGAAGACATGTATTCATCCGTCGACCTGGTGCTGGACAAGCTGGAAAGCCAAATAAAGCGCCATGTTGAAAAAATAAAGGACAAGCGTTACCAGCCCCGCCCCAATATGGAAGTTTACAGCTTCAGTTCAGAGGGCAGCGGCAAGGAACGTTCCATTGTTGGTGAAACCCACTATGAAGCCAAACCCATGAGCCTTGATGAAGCCATTCTGCGGCTTGAACGCGCGGATGAAAGCTTCCTGGTGTTCATAAACTCGGAAACGGATCAGGTAAACATCCTGCATTCCGGCAAAAACGGGAAGCTTGGGCTGATAACCCCGGCTTATTAAGCCAATGCGTTTTTCAGAAGCGCTGGATGCGGATTTGGTGCTGGCCGGCCTTGTGGCCGCCAGCCGCAAGGAACTGTTACACGCGATGGTTGAAGCGGCGGTAAAAAAATACCCGGCGCTGGATTTGAACCGTACCCTGCAACTGGTGACGGAACGGGAATTGATGGGCGCCACCGCCGTTGGCAATGGGGTTGCCATTCCGCATGCCAAGCTTGAAGAATGCCAAAAAAGCATTATGGTTGTGGCGTCAACCCGCAATATCATAAGCTTTGCCTCTGAAGGACGCATGCCGTGCCGCCTGTTTTTTCTGCTGCTTTCCCCCACGCAGGGGCGTTTGCAGCACCTTGCCCTTATGGGTGAAATAGCGGAGCTTTTCAAAGACCGCAAATTGCGCGACCGTTGTTTGCGGGCCGCCACCAATGAAGACCTTTGGGCCATGCTTTCTGTTGTTTGATAAAAACGCCCGCCCTTTTACGCACACCCGCCCCGTTCCATTCAAGTCCGGGCCGGGTGCGCGGGGCGTGGCGCAAGGGCCTTTACCCCCCCATAAAAGGGCCAGCATATGCATGAAAAATTCCCCGTAATCCTCATAGCAGGGCTTTCCGGCGCTGGTAAAAGCACCGCCATAAATGTGTTTGAAGACATGCGCTTCTTCACGGTGGACGGCCTGCCGGCAGACCTTTTGCCCGGCATGTCCGGCCTTTTGACCCACAACGCATTGCCGCAGTACAAGGGCCTGGTGCTGGGGGTGGACTTGCGCCAGCACAGCTCCGCGCAGGAATTTACCCGCGCGGTTGTTGAACTGCGTCAACAGGATCTGAACCCGATTTTTATTTTTTTGGAGGCGGAACCGGCCGTCATCATGTCCCGCTACATGACAACGCGCCGCCCCCACCCGCTGGAAAATGAAGGCATGGGCCTTGAACAGGCCATAGCGCAAGAAAAATCCCGCTTGCAACCCGTGCGCGACCTGGCCAACCTGGTGCTGGATACCTCCACCTGGTCCGTGCATGATCTGCGCCGCAACGTGCAGAAAAAAAGCGACGCCATGTTCGCCGCCGGGCACAGCTTCAAGGTGCACCTGGTATCCTTCGGCTTCAAATACGGCCTTCCGGCGGAAACAGACATGATGTTTGACCTGCGCTTCCTGCCCAACCCGTATTTTGTGGAAGGCTTGCGCCCCCTTTCCGGCCAAAACGCGGAAGTGGCCGACTACGTGCTGCAAAGCCAGGCCGGGCAAAGCTTTGTGCCCCGCCTGCAAGATTTTTTGCATTATTTGCTGCCCCTTTATGAAAGTGAAGGGCGTTACCGCCTTACCGTGTCTTTTGGCTGCACAGGCGGGCGGCACCGTTCCGTAGCCATTACCGAGCATATGGCCACGGTGTTCGCCAGGGCCGGGTATGCGGTAAGTATTGAACACAGGCACCTGGAACTTGGCTAGGCGGCGCTACGGCACTTTTGCCCTCTGGGCTGCGTCAGAAAAGTTTTTTATTTCGGTCGAGTACCATAAGAGTACACTCCCTGCATAAAAAGCTTTTCTTCCTTGCCAGAGGCCAAAATTGCCGTAGCGCCAGCAGAGTATCTTTCATCGACATTAGAACATCAATACATCCGCAACCCGGATGAAAAGGAGCATCATGACTCAGGAACAATCCAAGGAACAGGTGGGCATTGTTCTGGTAACGCATATGGACTACGGCTCAGCCCTTTTGCGCGCGGCGGAACAAATTGTCGGCCCCGTGCAGGACTGCACCAGCATTCAGGTGGACATAAGCTGCGAGGTAAGCGAAACCGTAACCCGCCTTAAAGACGCGGTAACCCGCCTGAACAGCGGGCACGGGGTAATGATACTTACAGACATGTTTGGCGGCACGCCCACCAACCTAAGCCTTTCGCTTATGGGCAACCAAAGCGGGGTAGAGGTGCTTACCGGGGTAAACCTGCCCATGTTGCTGAAAATTTTGGCAAACCGCGACAAGGGCCTTTCCACCCTGGCGGAACTGGGCTGCGAGGCCGGGCGAGACGGCATTGCCGTGGCGGGTGAACTTTTACGTTCCAAAAGCAAATAATGTTTTGGTTCCGCATAGATAACCGCCTTATTCACGGCCAGGTCATAGAAGCCTGGCTGCCCTATACCGGGGCGTCTTCTCTGGTGGTTGCCAATGATTCGCTGGTGGAAGATGAAACCCGCAAGCTTATCATGCTGCTGGCCGTGCCGCGCCGCATTCAGGTAATTTTCGCGCCGGTGGAAGAGGTGGGGGCGCTTGTGAAGCGCCAGCAGGCCAAAAAAGCCAAAACCCTGGTGCTGTTCGCCGATTGCGCGGACGCCCGCCGCGCGTTGGAATCCGGCCTGGAAGTGACAACCCTGAACATAGGCAACCTGCACTACGGGCAGGGCAAGGAACAAATTTGCGCCCATGTGGCCCTTTCCGGTGAAGATAAAAAATGCCTGGGCTATTTTTCCGCCCGCGGCGTAACGCTTGATTTTCGCTGTGTGCCCAATGAAACCCCGGAAGTTGCGGACTGGTTATGAACGCGGGACATACGCCGTTATTGCCCTGGTTTTTTGTGGTGGCGCTAATTTTGCTTTACGCCGCGCTTTCTGCCGCGCGCAGTTTGTTTGCTGCCGGGCGTTTGTGCCGGCCGGTTTTTTGCGGCCTGCTGTTGTGGGGCTGGTCTGTTTTTTTTCTGCCGGAATTTTCCGGGGTAATTTTGGCCCTGACCCTGTTTTATGAGCTGATTTTTCTTGACCTTTTATACGCCGGCACCTACGTGCCGCCGCAAAGTCTTTTTTGCTTTTTAAGCGCGCTTGCGGCGGCGGTGTTTTTTGACCTGCGCGCGCCGCAAAGCCTGGCCTTTGTAATGGCCCTTTCCTTGCCGGGGGCCTACATCGGTTCCGCTTTGGAACAGCGCCAGCGCCGCCGCCAGGACAAATGGCATGACGGCCTTACCCGCGCGATAAGCAGCCGGGAAAGCCTGGAAGCTGTCAGCAACCGGGCCTTGCGCTATTCCGCTTTGCACCCGCTAATCTTTTTTGGCCTTGTGTTTGGGCTGTTTTCCGGTTTATTGCTGCTATTTTTGCAAATATGGCTGGACTTTTTTGGTAAACTTCCGGTAATAAAGTGGGTAAGCTGGCACTACTTGTGGGCTTTCGGGGCTGTGGGCGGTATGCTCGCATTACGCATACGCTGGTCATTTGCCATTTTTGCCGCCGGGGCCGGCCTGTTCGGGGTGATGTTCGCACTGTGAGATACATTGATATGCTTAAGAAATTAAAAAAATTGCGTGCAGGCTTCTCTGCCACTGCGCCCCCCGGGAATCAGGTTCCTGCGGGGCTGGTTGAAAGACGCCAGCAGGACAGGCGCAGGGTAGACCGCCGGGTGGAAAGCGAGCTTTCCGCCTCACGCCGCGCAAAGCACGAATTTCTTGCCAATATCAGTCATGAACTGCGCACCCCGCTTAACGGCATCTTCAGCATGCTGCACCTTTTGCAACAATCAAACCTGAACCAGCCGCAGCAGGAATGGGTTGATACGGCCATGTTTTCCGCCAATTCCCTGCTTAACCTGCTTTCAGACCTTATTGACCTTGCGCAGTTTGAAAACCGTGAATTTCAGCTGGCCCGCCAGCCGGTTGATTTGCGTAACCTGCTTTTTGACCTGGTAAACATGTTCCAGCTTGAATCCAAGAAAAAAAACCTTAGCCTGCGCCTTATGCTAAGCCCGGAACTGCCATCCTTCATCCTGGCGGATCAGCCCCGCCTGCGCCAGGTAATTTTCAATATTCTGGGCAATGCCATAAAATTTACCGCTGCCGGTTCCGTTACGGTAAGCAGCTTTGCCATGCCCGCCGTGCGCCCTTCGGAAAGCAATATATTTTTTATGGTGCAAGACAGCGGCATGGGCATGTCGGAAGAATTTTTGACGCGTTTTTTTGAACCATTTGCCATTGAAGACGCATCCACCACCCGCAAATACCCCGGGGCCGGCCTGGGCCTTAGCATTGTGACCAAGCTGGTGGCCCTTATGGGCGGTTCTTTGGATATAGATTCCGCCGTGTTCAAGGGCACCTGCTTCACCTTCTGCATTCCATGCGAAGTAGTGGGCACAACGGAAGAACCGGGGCTGGTGCCGGATTTTTATGTGTGGAACCCAAAAAGCACCCCCCATGATGCGAACAAGTGCCAGGAAGGGCCAAAACCGCGCGTATGGGGCGGCAAACAGCCAAGCCAGACGCCCCTGGCGGAAATAAGGCGCATGGCCTCCGCTTCCGAGGCGGAACTTGCCCCCTGCCTGAATATTCTGGTGGCGGAAGATGACGCGGTAAGCCAGTTTGCCATTCTTTCCATCCTCAAGAAGGAAGGGCACATGGTAAAGGCGGCCGCCAACGGGGCAGAGGCCCTTTGTGAACTTGTGTCGGCCCTGGGCACGCCGGGCCAGTATGATTGCCTGATAACAGACATTCAAATGCCTGTAATGGATGGAATAGAGCTGGTGCGCCGCATAAGGAATCAGGACTTGCAGGGTATTGAACATTGGAGTAATATAGAAAAAAATCTTGCGCTTGAGGAGATATGCGCGGCCATTCCGGCGGATTTGCCGGTTATAGCCCTTACAGCCCATGCCCTGAACAGCGAAGAAAAACGCTTTGTAAGCAAAGGCATAGATTGCTACCTTACAAAACCAATAAATATAGGTGAATTACGTACAGCTTTAAAGCAGGTTGCCCGTCAGGATGTGTAAAATTGGGCCATTGCGCAGTGGTTTCAAAATGCATCGGGCATTTTCACTTTGAAAATGTTGCGGAACAAATTTAAAGGCAATTTGAAGACAAAAAGGCAATATTTTATCGCACGCGTTCAGCCAGCGCGGCTGAAGCAAAGGCACGCCAAGCTGCTTGCTTGCGGGCGTCTGCTGCGTATCTGCCAGAGCATTTTCCCAATAAAAATGCTCAATACCCCGGAGAGGAGTTTGAAGAAGGTTCTTGTCATACTGACGCTGCTTTGCAGCGCTTGCCTTGTGCCCCTGCACGCCGAGGACGCCAGAGCCGCCGCCCGTCCGCAGTCTTCGGGCAAAAATCCGGCCCCGCGGGGCAAGGCGGAAGCCCCGATTGTTCCCTCTCGCAGCATCATTAAAAAAAGTGACGACTACATTGTTTCCGCCGCCTACCCCATAACCGGCAACAAAGTGCTGGACGCCGAGGTGGAAATATGGGTGAATACCCAAATACGCACCTTTGTCTATGGCGTTGAAAGTATTGCCTCGCCAGACCGCAAGGTCTTCTACCGCCTGAATGTGGAATATGAACTGGTGGAAGTTTCGCCGGAATGCCTTTCTCTGGTTTTTCACACCAACACCTACACCGGCAGCAGTCCGTGGGATGCCCCCAACCAGGGGGTGGCTACCTTTGTCTATAACCTGCCGGATGGGCGCAAGCTTGGGTATGAAGATATCTTCAGCTCCAGCGCCGGGCTTTTGGAATTTCTTTCAAATTATTGTCAGGAAGAATTACTGATGAAATTGGGGCCGGAACAGCAGGAACGCATAAAAAAAGGCGCTAGCCCCAAGATGCTGAATTTTCAGTATTTTATTGTAACCCCTTCAGGCATGAACATTTACTTCCCAGCCTATCAGGTAGCTGTGCCAGACCTTGGTGAACAAAAAGTGGAAATTCCTTTGAAAAAACTTAGGCCCTTCGGGCCGGAAGTTCGCCTTTGGGGCAGCCAGGCCTCCACAGCCTTCCCACTTAACCGGGCGGCGGGGGCCGTGCCGCCAAACATTGGCCCCGTAGGCACGGTTGGCCCTGTAAGCACGGTTAGCCCTGTAAGCACGGTTGCCCCCGTAGGCATGGTTGCCCCTGTAAGTACGGTTGGCCGGGCAAGCGCCGCCGTACCGCTGAATCAGGTACAACCATGAAGCGCCTTTTTGCAAGGCGGGCTTTTTCTTTTGCCCGCATTCTCCATACCTTGCGCCCCGGCAGCGCCGCGCGTTTGTTAAATATGCGGGCGGGCTTTGGCGTAGCCCGTGTTTGTCTGGTCTGTCTGGTTTGTCTGGTTTGCCTGGCGTTTTTTTTCGGCCTGTTTGCCGCCTGCCCCGCAAAATCCTTCGCCCTGGGCGACAAGGCCAAGGAATTTCATGCCGGTCTGCGGGTGTTTGGCTTCTGGTCGGAAAAAAATGGCCGCCGTATGGAAGTTGCCGTATGGTACCCGGCCAAAAGCCGCAATGCCGCCACTGTCATAAACGACTGGCTTATTTACGCCGGGCGTGACGCGCAAGAAGTAGCCGGGCTTTATCCGGTGATTTTGCTGTCGCATGATATGGCCGGCTACCGCTTCAGCAACAATGACCTGGCCTGTCACCTGGCCCGCAACGGCTTTATTGTGATTGCCCCCACCCACCCCGGCGACGCCATGGACGACACAACGGACACCTGGTCGGCCAACAACTTTTACAACCGCCCGCGCCAGTTGCTGCTGGCCCTTGAAATAGCCATGGCGTACCCGCGCCTTGCCGCCATTGCGGACCAAAGCCGCATAGGGGTAATAGGCGTTGGAAGCGGGGCCGTCACAGCCCTGCAACTGGCCGGGGCCAGGCCGGATCCGGCCCTTCTGGCGCAGTATTGCGCAAAAAGCGCCGGGAATGACGTTTTTTGCGCGCCGCCCGCCATCAGCCAGCTTGCCGCCCTGCCCGCCACCCTGCACAGCCTGGAGGAACAAAAGGGCGACCAGACCTTCACCCCGGCCATGGACGCCATGCGTGATTTTTTTAAGGAAAGCAGGCAAACTCATACGGCGGAACAAAGCAAACCCAATGACATATTTGTGTCGTTAAGCGCAATGCCCTTTTTTCCGGAACTGGAATTGGCCCTTGCGCCGGAGCCTGCGGTCATGCCCCCCGGCGCGGCGCAACGCAAACTTTTGTCCGTTGCCCTTGTGGCCCCCGGCGGGGCAATGTACTTTGCCCCGGAAGCCCTGGCCGGCCTGAAGCTGCCCGTGGCAACCATAATTGCCGGGCAGGATGAGGTTTACCCGCCGAATCTGCACGGGGAACCCCTGCTTAAGGCCCTGCCGCAAGACTTCAGCGGGCCGGAACAGGTGCTGCGCCTTAAAAATTCAACGCATTACGCGCTTAATGCCCCTTGCCCGCGTGAACTGGAAATTGAACTGCCAGAGGTCTGCGCCCCGGGCCAGGCCGGTTTGCGTTCCGGCTTTGCGAACAAGCGAGATGCCCATTTGCTGCATTTTTTCAAAACCAGCCTTGGCGACCCCTTGCCCCCGCCCGGACATTGACCGGGGGCGGGTTGTGACCATTTGCAGGAGTAAAGCGGTGGAACAGGAAAAAAGAATATTTACGGAACAGGAACAGGCCATTTTGCGCATAGCGCAAAAAAATTTGCCGGACACCCTGACGCCGTACGCGGACATAGCCGCCATGGTGGGCTGTGATGAGGCGACAGTGCTTGACCTGCTGCGTGAACTTAAGGAAAGCGGGGCCATACGCCGCCTTGGGGCCAGCCTTAAGCACCAGCGTGCCGGGTATGCCCACAATTCCATGGTAGCCTGGCGGGTGCGGGATGAGGCCCAGGCCGATGAAGCAGGCCAAACAGCGGCCACGCACCCGCTAATTTCCCACTGCTACCACCGCCCTTCCACCGCGCCGGATTGGCCGTACAGCTTCTTTACCATGATTCACGGGCGCAACCCGGAAGAGTACCTGGAAGTGATAGAATGGCTGCGCGCCAACAGCGCCTTGCAAGAATACGCCGTGCTGCGCAGCGTGAAAGAGTTGAAAAAAATTTCCATGACCTATTTTTAGGCCGGGTTGACGTTAAGGCTCCGGCTATTGTACAATAGCCGGAATTTACGTCCAGCCCTGCCGAGGGGGCCTGGGGGAAATCATTTCCCCCAGCGGATTTCAAAGGCCCTGTTATGACATTTTCGCTTTGAGATTGTCGCTTAACGGCGGGCAAAGCCCGCCTACGACAATCTCGCGGGCGTTGCTGCGCTTCGCTTCACAACGCCAGAGCATTTTAGCAGGATAGATAATTTCAATGACAAAATGCTCTATGCAGGAGCCCTTGGCCGCCGTAGGCATTTTTAAGACAAAACCAGCAGGAATAAAGAGGTTAGCATGTCAGCCAACACCCTTCCAGAAAAACGCTCGGCGGAACTGTTCAAGGCCGCGCAAAAAGTCATACCCGGCGGGGTAAACAGCCCGGTGCGGGCCTGTTCCGCCGTGAATTGCGAACCGCTTTTTGTGGCGTCCGCCAAAGGCAGCCGCCTTACCAGCGCGGATGGCGTGGAATATATAGATTTTGTCCAGTCCTGGGGGCCGCTTCTTTTGGGCCACGCCCACCCGGCGGTAAGCAAGGCCGTGAAGGCGGCGGTAGATAAAGGCACCAGCTACGGCGCGCCCTGTGAAGGTGAACTGCGCCTGGCAGAGGCCGTGCTGGGGGCCATGCCCTATATGGAAATGCTGCGCTTTGTAAGTTCCGGCACTGAAGCCACCATGAGCGCCCTGCGTTTGGCCCGCGCCGCCACGGGGCGCAGCAGGCTGGTAAAATTTGACGGCTGCTATCACGGGCATGCCGACCCGTTTCTGGCCGGGGCCGGTTCCGGCGTAGCCACCCTTTCCATACCCGGCACCCCTGGCGTGCCCGCTGTGGCGGTGCAAGATACCCTTTTGGCCCCCTACAATGACCTTGAAGCGGTAAAGCGTCTTTTTGCCGCCCAAGGCAAGGAAATTGCCGCCATTATTGTGGAACCGGTGGCCGGAAATATGGGCCTTGTAATGCCCGCGCCCGGTTTTTTGGAAGGGCTGCGCGCCCTGTGTGATGAACACGGGGCCCTGCTGATTTTTGACGAGGTTATTTGCGGCTTTCGTGTTTCTTACGGCGGGGCGCAAACCCGCTTCAAGGTCAGGCCGGACTTGACCACTTTGGGCAAAATTATCGGCGGCGGCCTTCCGGTGGGGGCCTATGGCGGGCGGCGCGACCTTATGGCGCAAATTGCCCCCAGCGGCCCGGTTTACCAGGCGGGCACGCTTTCCGGCAACCCGCTTGCCATGGCGGCCGGGCTGGCAACGCTGGCGGAACTTAAAAAAAGCGACTACGCCGGGCTGGAAAAACGGGCCGGAGAATTTTGCGCCGCGTTGGAAGGGGTGTTTGAGCAAAACGGCATTGCCGCGCAAATAAACCATTGCGCGTCCATGTTCACCATTTTCTTTACCCCGGAAAAGGTTACGGATTTCGCAACGGCCAAAAAGGCAGATTCCGCCCGTTACGCCCGCTTTTACCAGCACATGCGCGGCCAGGGCTTTTTGTTCGCCCCTTCGGCCTTTGAAGCGGCCATGCTTTCTTTCGCGCACAGCCGGCTGGAACTTGACGCGGCGCTTGAAGCCGCGTCCACTTTCAAAAATTAAGGGGCGCGGCGCCCACCTTTAAAGATTAACTGGCACCGCGTCCACCTTTAAAGATTAACTGGCACCGCGCCAGCCAACACCCAACCCTGCCGAGGGGGTCTGGGGGAAATCATTTCCCCCAGTTGGCTTTATCCAAATTATAAAAACCTGGCCCCGGCAGCTGAAGGCATTCTTAAAAACAGAAGTGTTTCAAAATAAACGGAGGCAGTTATGGCAATATTGAAAATGAGCGAGCTTGACCTTAAGGGCAAGCGGGTGTTGATTCGTCAAGATCTGAACGTGCCGGTAAAAGACGGCAAGGTGGCCGGCGACGCCAGAATACGCGCTTCTTTGCCTACCGTGCAACTGGCGCTGGAAAAGGGCGCGGCGGTAATTGTCATGTCGCACCTTGGCCGCCCTACGGAAGGGGAATACGCGGAAGAATTTTCCATGTCCCCGGTCGCCAAACATATGGAAGGGCTGCTGGGCAAGCCGGTTACGCTGGTAAAAGACTACCTTGAAGGTGTAAAGGTTGAACCGGGCCAGGTGGTCATGCTGGAAAATGTGCGCTTCATAAAAGGCGAGAAAAAAGACAATGAAGACCTTGGCAAACGCTACGCCGCGCTTTGCGATGTGTTTGTCATGGACGCCTTTGGCACGGCCCACCGGGCTGAAGCCACTACCAGCGCCGTGGCCCGCTTTGCCCCCGTGGCCTGCGCCGGCCCGCTGCTAAGCGCGGAACTGGAAGCGCTGGACAAAGCCGTGGCCAACCCGGCGCGCCCGCTGGTGGCTATTATCGGCGGTTCAAAGGTTTCCACCAAACTTACCATACTGGATTCCCTTTCCGCCAAGGTAGACCGCCTTATTGTGGGCGGCGGCATTGCCAACAACTTCATTCTGGCCGCCGGTTACAACATTGGCAAATCTTTGTGTGAACCGGAACTGGTGGATGAAGCCAAGCGCCTTATCGCCGCCGCCAAAGCCGCCGGTGGCGAAATTCCCATTCCGGAAGATGTTGTCGTTGGCCCGGCCTTTGACGCGGCCAGCCCGGCCACGGTAAAAGACGTGAACGCCGTTGCCCCGGATGACATGATTCTGGACATCGGCCCGAAAACCAGCGCCAAATACCGTGACATTATCATGAAGGCCGGTTCTATTGTGTGGAACGGGCCGGTGGGCGCGTTTGAGCTGGACCAGTTCGGCAAGGGCACAGAAGCTGTTTGCAAGGCAGTGGCCGACAGCCCGGCCTTTTCCATGGCCGGTGGCGGAGATACCCTTACCGCTGTGGAAAAATACAAGATGGAAGATAAAATATCCTACCTGTCCACCGGCGGCGGGGCCTTTCTGGAATTTCTTGAAGGCAAAACCCTGCCGGCTGTGGCGGTGCTGGAAGCACGCGGGAAATAGAAATACTTTATGGGGGAGGCGCTGCCTCGTCTACGGTACTTTCCGGGGGGAGGCGCTGCCTCGTCCGCTATACTTTTCGGGGGGAGGCGCTGCCTCCCCCCATACCCCCCTCCGGCAAAGGGGGTGACCCCCTTTGCAAACCCCGGTATGGGTTGCTTTTTGCAGGGCGGTGTTGCATCGGCAGTGAACATGCTGATGCGGCACCGCCTTTTTTCGTAATTCGAGGCCATTGTGCAATGGTCTCATTTCTGTCAAGTACCCCCCAACGCTGCCTGGCGCTTTTTGGCGCTTCCGCCTGAACCGCCTGAAAAAGCTGTGTTAAAGCGAAGTTGCGCCGGGGCCGCTATTCCTGTTCCCTCCTTTCTTTAACTTCACTCTTCTTGCCGCATTTCAAGCATCATCCGTATACTACCGCGCCTTTCTCATTCCCTCCAACATCCGCGCCTTTTTGCGGAATGGCGGCCCCGGCCCTTACTTCTTTAACTTAGAGCAATTTACGATTGAAATGAGTGAATTGCTCAGCAAGGATTTGTCTTCAAATCCTTGCCGCGGAATAGTCGTAGGCGAGCTTTGCTCGCCGTTAAGCGACTATTTCAAGCGTAAACCACTCTAGGAGGCTTGACACATGACCATTGAAACGCAGACCAACCGCGTCCAGTACGCGGGTAACGGGTCTGCCGTAAATTTTCCCGTGCCTTTTCCGCTTTATGCGGAAAAGCATTTGCAACTCATTCTTACCGGCCCGGATGTGGACGATACCACGCTTACCGATAACTACACGGTAAACGGCACAGGCACGGCCAATGTAAGCGTCACCTACCCGAACAGCGGCCCGCCCATGGGGGCGGGCTACAAACTTACCATCACCCGCCAGTTGCCGCTGGTTCAGGAGCTTGACCTGGAAAACGGCGGGGCCTTCAATGCCGACAACATTGAAGCCGCGCTGGATGTGCTGGAAATGCAAATTCAGCAAATCGCCGAAGTGTCCGACCGGGCCATCAAGATCGCCATCACTTCAGACGCCAATTCTGACGAGTTTTCGCAGGAACTCAAGGACGCGCACACAGAAACTCTGGAAGCCGCCGCGCAGGCCAAGCAGTCGGAAGGCAACGCCGCCGCTTCTGCCGCCCGCGCCGCCAATTCCGCCGCGCAGACCAAAGCGGACGCCGACCGGGCCGCCTGGCTGGTAGACCCGGCCAGCCTGGCTTCCAGCGTGTTCAACGTGCGCAAGGCCTTTGTGCTGGAACAGCCGGTAAAGGCCGGGGAAATTATCACTTTGCCCGGCTACTACTTCCCCATGCGTGACGTGCTTTATTTGAGCTACGGCGGCACGCTTTGCACCCCGCGTTTGCCCATGCTGGAAAGCGCCGGGGCCTACCAGTACGCGGAAGTGGGCAGCGACCCGAACACGCCCGGCAACCAGGTGCAGGTGTTTTTTGACCTGGCGGCGGGTGACGTGCTGGATATGTGGGTGGTTGCCAGCAACGCCGGTTCAAACATTACGGAGCTTGAAAAACTGGTGATGGAAGCCAGAAAGGAAGCCACAGCGGCGGCGGCTTCGGCTGTTGAGGCGGCGGAACAGGTGAACCTTGCCGCCGGGCAGGTCACGCTGGCGGCGGATGAAGTGGGCCGGGCGGCAGGTGAGGCCGACAGGGCGGAAGGTGAGGCCGACCGCGCGGCAATAATTGCCACGCAATTGCCGGATATAAACCTTGCCGTGGACGGCCAGGTCATTGTGGCCCGCGACGTGGCCGGAACCATGCAGGCCGGTTATGAAAACCCGCCCAGCGCCCAGGTGGCGGAACAAGTAAGCATTCTGGCGGCGGATTTGCCCGCCCGGGAACTGTTCAGCGTGCCTGTCTACATTGTGGGCGCGAACAAACTGCAAGTGTTTATGGATGGCGTGCGCGGCGAACGCGGCCACGACCCGTCCACAGCCTTTTTTGCGGAACAGGGCACAAACGGGACAAGTTCAACGCAAATAATTTTCCACCAAACTTTAAACACCGGAACGCAAATAAGCGTTATTGCGGCGGCCTAACTGCCGTCAAAAGGGCTTTTTGAAGGCACTGCCCAAGGCCCTTCCAAAAATCAAACGCCTCAAGGAAGGTAACACATGGCATTCCCACAAATTTTGCAAAATCTTTTCCAAAACGCCGGGGCCGGGCCTCTGCTGCGGGAAGACATCATCCCGCTGACCATTGTGCCGGAAAAGGCGGCCGCCCTGCTTTCCGGCATCAAAGACGTGGACGGCGCAACAATTGTCCTTGATGAAAACGGGGAGCTAAGCGTTGTTTTTCCGCCTGTTTTCACGCCGGGCGACATTCAGTTCAAACCCTTTCGCGCCACAGACCTGGCCGCGCACTGCCCCGGCTGGTACTTCGCCAACGGCGACCGTTACAGCCTTTCCACCCCGCAAGGGCAGGCTCTGAACGCCCTGCCGGACAACTACAAAACAGACTGGGCCATTGTGGCGGACGCAACCAGCATAAACCTGCCCAAGCTGTTTCATTCAGACGGGCGCGGTGTGTTTTTGCGCGCGGTTGACGGGACTTTGCGGCAGGTGGGCAGCTTTGTTTCTGACACCATACGCAACCATACCCACACATCGGCTAGCGCGGGGGCGTATTCACCCGCTGGGTCGAATGTGGGATGGATATATTTTAGCGCGGCAACATTAACCACCAATTCAACCGCCCAGGGCGCAACATCGGGCACTCCCGAGACAATGCCGCTTAACGCGGGCATGACCCCCGCAATTTTTATTGGAGTATAACAATGCAGAATCATTATTATGATAACACCCACCCCTTGCACCCCTTCACGCATTCACTGCCCGCCAACCCCGGGGCCTTGCCGCCCACGAATGCCCTGCGCGGGCCGGGCGAATTGGGCCCGGAAATTCGCCCCGGTTTCTGGCCCTGTGAAAAAGACGGGGCCTGGCAGCAGGTGCAAGACCACCGGGGCAAAGAAGGCTACCTGAACGGCCAACCCTTCACCATAAAAGACCTTGGCCCGCTGCCGCACGGCTTCAGTACAACCCCGCCGCCGCCCACGCCGGAAGAACTGAAGGAACGCCGCAAACAGGAAATTTTGACCGAACTGGCCCGCCTTGACGCGGAAAGCGTGCGCCCCCTGCGGGCAATCGCCAGCGGCGAAGGCACGGAATATGACGTGAAAAAGCTGGCGGAACTGGACAAAAAGGCGGCAGAACTGCGGGCTGAATTGGCGGAATAATGGCGGAATTGCGGGTAAAAAACAGGTAAACAGTTGCAATTACGGCTGCGTAAGCCCCCAAAGGCGGTCTTTGGGGTGCAAGATTTTAAGGCACAGGTAAGCTCATAAAAACGCGCCGGAATTGTTGTTGTGCTGAACGCCGCTATGCGGCGGGCAGTTGGCAAAGGGGACTTTGTCAACAGGCTCAGAGGCCATTGTGCAATGTCCTCAAAGAGGCTTTTTTAGCCTTGCCGCTGGGCCATTTTACCTGCTTTTTCGCCATTCCCAAGGGCTTATGGGGTCATTAACGCCCCATATGCCCTTTTTGTTTGTTCTGGCTTCCTCTTCCAGTATTTTCCACTGGCGGCAGTCTTTGCAGTATTTGGTATAAACCCAGGCCAACCCGGCGCTTATAAGCTTTTCTTGCAGCCCGGCCCCTTCTTCCAGCATGACAACGCCGCCGATGTTCCGGTCATATTTGTCCACGCCCAGGTCAAGCACGCCCACTTTTTTGTGCAGGGCAACGCTTTTCAAAAAATCCAGGCTTTCAAGGCCGTAGGGCTGGCTTTTTTCCGGGCTGTCTATGCCGTAAAGGCGAATGGTAACCTGTTTGCCGTCATCCAGCCGTTGCACTATAATGGTGTCACCATCCACCACGCGCACCACTTCACCCGGCCAGGCCAGGGCCGTGGAGCAGGGCAGGAGGAAAATGAAAAACAGAAGTAAATATTTATTCATGGATATAAAATAGTACATATGGAGACTCCGGTCAATGTCTGGTTTGCGAAAGGAGGCCATTGCGCATTGAGGTTATTGTGCAATGGCCTCCATTGCGTAATATGCCGGAGCAGGCTTCCATTATGTGGACTACAGGCGAAAGAATTTCCGCTTGGTTGCGTTTGTTTTTCCATCTGCTGGAATATGGCGTGCTTTCAGGACAAAAAAATCCCCCGCATGGAAGTTCCATGCGGGGGAGCAGTCTGTTTAAACGCCAGTTCTAGTGCAATTCACGATTGAAATGAGTGAATTGCTCTGCAAGGATTTGTCTTCAAACTCTTGCCGTGAAATAGTCGGCGGCTATTTCAAGCGTAAACCACTCTAGCGTTCAGTTACGCGCAAGAATTTTGATGCTGCCAGTAAAGGCAGCAGGTTAAAGGTTACCATGTGCACGTAAAAAGGGAAATTGTTCTGGCAAGTCAACTGTTTTATGCCGCCATCTTCCACGGTAAATTCAAAAACCTTGGAAGATGTCCAGAAGTATTTTACGCGGAATTTGTGCGTGCCAGGGGCAATGGTATATTCTTGGCGTTGCCCGCGTTTTATTTTGCCTATTACGTTATCATCCAAAATTACTTTGTATTTGCAAAAAAAATCGCCAAAACAAGTTTTTCTGTTTAGCACAAGATGCGCTGCCATACCGTTTTCTCCTGTCAGTTGTGTTTAGGGGTTTTTAATAATCCAATACGGGAACAAATATAACGCTTACAAATACCGTAACAGCGCCCAGACGCGGAAGTTTGGCTTATGGCGGCAACTTTTTTTCATTTCCGCTCAAGGCAAAACTGTTTTGGCGGCATGTCATTTCACAATCTTGCAATCTTCCATCTGTACAAAACCAAGCGCATAACCGGCTACCTTGCCCTTTAGCTTTATGCCTTGTCCTTTGCTTAAATTTTCCAGCCCATCGTCATTGGCCATTTCACAAACAACGCCGGCTATCTCAAAATCACCAAAGCCCAGGGTTATTTCCGGGTCGCCGGTAAAGTCGGTTGAAATTTCGGAAATTGTGCCTGACACAACTATTTTTTTATCCATATAGCGTTTGTTGGCGGCTACCTCGTTTTCCTCAAAGGTGTTGCAAAGGGCGCGGGCGCTTATGGATGCTTCCTGAGGCGTTGCCGGCGCGGCTTCCTTGCCGCCTTTGTCCGGCGCGGCTTCGCTTTTTGCCGTTTTCGCCTGGGGGGCAACCGTGGCGTCATCCGCCTTGCTGTCAAGCGATGAGCCTATGCCGCCGGCAAGCAGAAATATGCCGAAAAAGACGGCAAACGCGGGCAGGCGTGAAGTTAGTGTTCCACCCAGGTGACGTTCCGCCTGTTTTTTCTTGTTTGCCGGAACAAAGCCCAAAAGAATGCCGGGCGCTACAAGGGCAAGAACGGCCGCCACAAGGCCGACAAGCGCAATGATGGCCAATAAAGTTGAAATCAAATCCATTTTTGTTCTCCTGCTGATTTTTAAAAGCGAAATTGCCGTACTGCCGTATTATTGCAACCATGTTGCGAAATATGGCATATTGCGTTTCCATAAACAGGAAGACGTAAAAAGATATTTTTTGTGGAGGCGGGTGTTGTTTTCCAGTTTATGGAAGGGGCTGGCTTTCGGCAGCTTGGCATTGGAATGATTTTTCCCGCAGTAAGACAAGAAATGAGGCTGTTGCACAATAGCCTCGAGGCTGTTGACAAAGTCCTCTTTGTCAACAGCCCGCCGCGCAGGCGTAGGCGGCATTCATTGCCGCCGTAAAGCGCCGGAGCGGGCGTGCCTTTACAAACCCCGGCCTTGCGGGGTTTGTCATCAAGCTGGAGGCTATTGCACAATAGCCTCCAGGCTGTTGACAAAGTTCTCTTTGTCAACAGTCCGCCGCGCAGGCGTAGGCGGCATTCATTGCCGCCGTAAAGCGCCGGAGCGGGCGTGCCTTTACAAACCCCGGCCTTGCGGGGTTTGTCATCAATCTGGAGGCTATTGTGCAATAGCCCCAAAATTGTTACCCCAACTTGCCCCCCTGTGCCGCCCGGGGTTGGGCGGCACAGAAGGGGCACGTTGGGGTAATGCGCGAAGCGGAATTTCGGCCAATTCAAAGCGTGATATGTGGTCACGCTTGTCCACGTTCCTCATTTCATAATTTCGCAATCTTCCATTTGTACAAAACCAAGCGCATAACCGGCTACCTTACCCTTTAGCTTCATGCTTTGTCCTTTTCTTAAGTTTTCCACCCCATCGTCATTGGCCATTTCACAAACAACGCCGGAGATTTCAAAATCACCAAAGCCCAGGGTTATTTCCGGGTCGCCGGTAAAGTCGGTTGAAATTTCGGAAATTGTGCCTGACACAACTATTTTTTTATCCATATAGCGTTTGTTGGCGGCTACCTCGTTTTCTTCAAAGGCGCTGCAAAGGGCGCGGGCGCTAATGTCGCTTTCCTGCGGCATTGCCGGGTTGGCTTCCTTGCCTTTGTCCGGGGTGGCGTCGTTTTTTGGCTGGCTTGTGTCCGGCGCGGCTTTCGCCTCTTGCGGATTTTTGGCGGCAAGGAATGCGGTTTCATAAATTTCCGGGACTTGTCTGTCGCCGGTATTCCCGTCTTTGCAGGTCTGCCATACAAGTTCCGCGCGGGAATTTATCGCGTTAATATCTATAATGGTGTTTTGATGTTTTTTGCTGAAATAACCGTCCATAACATAGCAAAAAATATCTGATTCCTTTTTGTCTTTCAGTAAGGGTGCGCAGCTTCGTGGTATTGGTAGTATGGGGCTGGTTGTTTTCACATTTGCCGTGCGCATATAACCGGCAATGGTGAAAAGGCTTTCTGAAGGGACGTTACTCAGCAGGAGGGCAAGAGTGACTGCGTGGTCATTGGAAACCGCAAACTGTGACGAGGTATACCCGGTCAACCACATGAGTATATATGATTGGTAAAATTTGGACAATGCTACCACCTCACCACCTGTCACCGTTTTTATGTCAAATATAGCTGTATTTTCCGCCGAGGCCGGGGCCGGGGCGGCATTTTTTTGCAGGTTTGCCTGTGGGTGGTACGCCAGGTATGCCTTTTCATAAATACTATATATTTTTGTGTTTTTCTGGTCTTCATGCCGGCAAGCCCGCTGCGTAAACTGCCAAATATCGCTTATTTCCTTGCTGTCTATAATGGTGTTACCGTATTTTTTACTGAAATGACCGTTAAAAATAGATGATAAGACCGGATCGTCTGCCGTGTCCTCGCAGGTTATGTCTGATAGAGTAATATTATTCTCTCCTCGTTTCTTCTGCACCGCATCTACCGTTGACGGAGAATTGAGCAGAGTGAAAATATCTGTTGTTGGAGCTCCTAGTATCAGGTTGGGCACAAACTTAGCAACCTCTCTGGAAAATCCGCCATCATCCATCAGATAGCCAGTCATCCAGCTGAATACGTTAGTGCCAGAAGATTCAGTGTCAGAATCCAGCAAGGCCTTTCCGGTTGTTTTTTTTATGTCAACCCTGAACGCATTTTTAGCCGCCGGGGCTAACTCGTCCTTTTTGGCCGCCTGGTCCGGATCTGGGGCCGGGGCGGCATTTTTTTGCAGGTTTTCCTGTGGGTGGGCTGCGAGGTAATTTTTTTCATAAATGCTATATATGTTTGTATTTTTTTGGTCTCCCTGCTGGCAAGCCTGCTGCGTCAATCTCCAAATAGCTTTTATATCGTCCATATCTATAACTGTGTTGCCGTATTTTTTACTGAAGTAACCATGAAACAGAGGCGAGTGCACCGGGTCTGAGATCTCGCAGGTTATGCCTCGCAGATCAATCACCCCCTTGTCTCCACGGTAATTGCCCAAATTTGAAGGAGAATTGATCAGGGTGAAAATATCTGTTGTCAGATTTTTAGTAAACTGGTCTTCCAAATATTTAAGATAATCTGTATAAACCAAGCCATTATCAGACAGATAGGCAGTCATCCAGCTGAATGCAGCGCGGCCATCATCAGAGTTGAAAACTCGCGGCAAGTCTTTTATGGTCATTTTTTTTATGTCAAAAATGGCCGCCTGGGCGCCGGGGTCAGTGGAAGGCGCGGACGCGCTTGAACTGCCCGCTGTGCCGCCCTGCCGGTTTTGGAGTTCATTGGTGCGGTCTTGCGCCATTTTTTTCATGGCATTCAGGTACTGGGGGGAACCTTTTACCCTGCCGGCCTGTTCGAAGGCCGTTTTTTCCCGTTTGGCGGCCCAGGCCT
>JAVBMP010000088.1:0-7401 GCA_031552315.1 Desulfovibrionaceae bacterium
TGACCAGAGAATGCGCTTCCTTGAACAGGTGGCGGAAAAAGAGGCCGGTGACGATGAAGCCCACTTTATGGATGAAGATTACCTGCGCGCCCTGGAATACGGCATGCCCCCGGCGGCCGGGCAGGGCGTGGGCATAGACCGTCTGGTCATGCTGCTTACAGATTCCCCTTCCATTCGTGAAGTCATTCTTTTCCCCCTGCTTAAAGCCGAGGTGTAGCGCTGCCCATGCGGTTTGAACTGTTCATCGCCCAGCGCTACCTACGCGCCAAACGCAAGCAGGCCTTCATTTCGGTCATTGCCTTCTTTTCCGTGGCCGGCGTTGCCCTTGGCGTTGCCAGCCTGATTATAGCCATGAGCATAATGAACGGCTTCACCATTGACCTGCGTGACAAAATAATCGGGGCCAACCCGCATATCAGCGTGGAAAGCCGCTTCGGGCCATTGTCCGGTTATACGGAAGAAGCCAACCAGATAGCAGGAGTGCCGGGCGTTACCGGCGTTACCCCCTACATTTACAGCGCCTGCATGGCCTCAAACCGCAACGGGGCCAAGGGCCTTATGCTGCGCGGCATAGACCCGGAAAGCGCGGCCGATGTCATAGAAATAATTCGCAAACTTTCACCGCAAAGCCTGGGCGCCCTGGCGGCATCCACGCAAGTGGGGCCGGAATGGGCAAAAGGGGCGGGGAATGCGCCCGGCCCGGCAAACGCCCAACCCCAACGGCAATCACAAACAGCGCAAGCGGGGCAAACCGGGCAAACGGGGCAAACGGAACAAACAGACCCGGCAGGCCCGGTAGGCCAGCCAGGCCCGGCGGAACAGGGCCCCGGCATTCCCGGCATAATTGTAGGCAAGGAACTGGCCCGCCAGCTGGTGTTGCAGGAAGGCAGCCGGGTTTACCTGCTTTCTCCTTCCGGTGAACGCAGCAGCGCCGGGTTCAGCCCCAGCACCAAAACCTTCAAAGTGGTGGGTATTTTTGAAACCGGCATGTATCACTTCGACCTTGGCCTGGCCTTCATCAGCCTGCCCGCCGCGCGGGATCTGCTGGGCCTGCCCGCCGGTTACATAAGCGGGCTGGAAGCCTCGGTTGAAGATGTGTATACCGCGGACAAGGTTGCCAAAAAAATTGAAGGCGTTTTGGGGCAAAACTACGTGGCCCGCCCGTGGATGGAACAATATTCCAACCTTTTCGCGGCCCTGAAGCTGGAAAAGCTGGCCATGGGCATAGTGCTTACCCTTATAACCCTGGTCGCCACCTTTTCCATTGCCGCTACCCTGGTCATGCTGGTAATGGAAAAAACCAAGGACATAGCGGTGCTTATGTCCATGGGGGCCACATCCGGCATGATAAGGCGCATATTCATTCTGCAAGGCAGCCTTATCGGGGTAATAGGCACGGCCATAGGCGCGGCGCTGGGCCTTGCGGGCAACTTTATTCTGCGCCATTACCCCATAGATTTGCCCCCGGGGGTCTATTCCACCAATCATGTGCCAATTGTCATGCAAGGCGCGGATATAATAATGATTTGCGGCGGGGCCATACTGCTTTGCTTTATAGCCACGCTTTACCCCGCTTCCAAGGCGGCCGGGCTTAAACCGGTGGAGGCGCTGCATTATGAATGAGTTTGAAATAAATTCACAAAAATCTGTAAAAAATCTTGAGAAAGTCCAAAATAGTATTCAATATACTGAAAACAATGATTATTTATACAAAATTTCCGGTCTGGGCAAAACCTATAGCGGGGTAGCGGAAGACCTGACAATTCTTAAAGATATCAACTTGTTAGTAGAGGAAGGGGAGACCGTGGCCGTGCTTGGGGCGTCCGGTTCCGGCAAGTCAACGCTCTTGCATCTCTTGGGAACTCTTGATATTCCAACGGTTGGCACAATCTATTTTAATGGCCGTAACCTTTGCGAGCTAAGCCCGGAAGCCCGCGCGGCCTTGCGTAACCGTGAACTGGGCTTTGTTTTTCAGTTTCATTATTTGCTGCCGGAGTTCAACACGCGGGAAAATGTCGCCATGCAGGCCATAATAGGCGGCATGAACAGGGCGGATGCCCTTGAACGGGCCGACGCCGCCCTTGAACTGGTGGGCCTTGCGGAACGCCGCCAGCACCCGGTAAGCACGCTTTCCGGCGGGGAACGCCAGCGGGCGGCCATTGCCAGGGCCATGCTGAACAACCCCAAGGTACTGCTGGCGGATGAACCCACCGGCAACCTGGATGAAGCCACCGGCCGCAAAATTGCGGAGCTTTTGCTTGATTTGAACGCGCGCTTGCGCACAACTTTGATAATTGTCACGCACAACCTGGAACTGGCCGCAATGATGGGCCGGCGTCTTGAACTTAGAGCTGGAGATATTTATGACCGTAAAAGCTGATTACAACGCGCCAGCCCGGTCAGGCATACGCCTGCGCGGGCTTTGGGTTGTTTTGGCCTTCCTGGCTGTTTGCGCCGCTTTTGGCCCGCAATTTTCTTCTGTGGCTTACGCCAAACCAAGCGGGCCGGTCATGATACTTCCCTTCCAGGTGCAGGGCGGGGAAGATTCCGACCGCCTGCAACAGGAATTGCCCACCATGCTGGCCCAGCGCCTTTCCGCCCGCGGGGTGCAGGTAATCCCGGCCGAGCAGGTGCTTGAATATTTGCGCCGCAACAACATCAGTTCGCTTGACCTGAACACGGTGCGCCGCATCATCCGTTCCACCAACTCCGCCGGGGCCATTTACGGTTCCTTCAGCCGGGTTGGCGACGGCAGCAGCCTGGATGCCCGCATAGTCACCAGCGACGCCAAGCGGGCCATCAAGCCGGTGTTTATTGAACAAACCGGCAAGCTGAACCTTTCTTCCATTGTAGATGAGCTTTCATCCCGCGCCGTGGGCGAATTTATGGACGCAGAGGCCATTCACGGGGTAGAGGTGCGCGGCACCAGCATTTTGGACCCGGACGTGGTGCTTATGCGCATCAACGCCAAGGCCGGCGACCTGGTAGACCCTGTGGCTATTGACCGGGAAGTGAAAAAAATATGGGATCTTGGCTACTTCAGCGACGTTTCCGCCACTGTTGAAAAAAGGCCGGAAGGCCTGGTGCTGGTTTACACCGTAAAGGAAAAACCGCGTATTGAAAATATAGCCATTGAAGGCGCGGGCGATGTGGATGAAGACGACATACTCGCCGCCATGAGCACCAAACCCGGTTCAATTTTCAACGAAAAACTGCTGTCAGACGATCTGCGCAAAATAGCCGACCTTTACCGCAAGGAAGGCTATTACCTGGCGAAAATAGACCACCGCCTTGAAGCTTCACCCAACGGAAGCGCCGCTTCCCTGGTGCTGGATATCAAAGAAGGCAACCAGCTTTATGTCACCAACATCACCCTTGAAGGGGTTTCCCAGCTCAGCGAGGGTGACGTAAAAGACGAAATGGCCCTGAAAACCCGCAACATCCTTTCCTGGTTCACAGGCACCGGCGTGTTGCGTGAAGATATGCTTGAACGCGACGCCGCCGCCATTACCTCCTACTACATGAACAACGGCTTCCTTGACGTGCATGTGGGGCAGGCCAAGGTAGATTACGGCGAAACCGGCATATCCGTCAGCTTTCCCATTACGGAAGGCACCCGTTACCGCCTAAACCAGGTGCGCTTTTCCGGCGACCTTATAGACACGGACGTGGAACTGGCCAAAATAGTCAAACTTGACGACATGGCTGACGATAAAGAATATTTCAGCCTGGAAGTAATGCAGGACGACAGTTCCAAACTTACAGATTATTACGCCAACTACGGCTACGCCTTTGCCAACGTAAGCCCGCGCCCGGAAAAGGTTGCGGATTCTTCAGACCTGGTGAACATTGTCTACAACGTGGAAAAACGCCAAAAGGTCTATGTGCGCCGGGTAATACTGGAAGGCAACAACCGCACGCGTGATAACGTTGTGCTGCGTGAAATGCGCCTGGTTGACGGCGACCTGTTCAATGGCGAAAAACTGCGCCGCAGTATTGAACGCCTGAACAAGCTGGGCTATTTTGAAGTGGCGGAAGCCGAACTTGTGCCCACCAAAAATGACGAGGAAGTCGACCTCAAGATAAGCGTGAAGGAACAGAGCACCGGGGCCATTATGGCCGGTATAGGCTATTCCACCTATTCGGACTTTGGCGTAACCGGCACGATTATGGAAAACAACCTGTGGGGCAAGGGCTATTCCGTTTCCTTGCAGGCCATGCTTTCTGGCCGCCGCAACGCCTTCAACCTTTCCTTCACCAACCCGCGCCTTTATGACACCGACCTTGCGGTGGGCGGCGACCTTTATTACTGGCGCGATGACTTTTACGATTATGACAAAAAGACCAAGGGCGGCCTGGTGCGCATGGGTTACCCCATTGGGGAATATACAGGCGTAACATTTGGCTACAAGCTTGAATTTTATGAGCTTTATAACTTTGAAGAAGACGCGTCCCCGCTTATCAAAGAATATGCCGGCAACCGCGTAACAAGCTCGATCATAGGCAGCATTGGCCGTGACACCACAGACCGCCTTAAGCCCACCACCGGCAACATAGACCGCCTGGAGGCGGAATACGCCGGCAACTGGCTGGGCGGCGATGACAAATTCATTAACCTTTCATTTGAACACCAGACCTATTTGAAGCTTGCGGATCACCACATTCTGCACTTCCGCGGCAAGGTTGCCGGGATATTCAAAAACGGCGGCGATACCGTGCCGGTATTTGAACGCCTGTGGATGGGCGGCATGGATACCGTGCGCGGCTACAAAGCCAAAGACATTGTGCCGCAAGACCCTGTTACCGGCGACCACATAGGCGGCACCCGCATGGCCTTTGCCAACTTTGAATACATTTGGACAGCCATGCCGGAAATAGGCATCAACCTTGTGCCCTTCTTTGATATAGGCGCGGTTGTTGATACTGACCAGCATTACAGCTGGAACGATTCAATCAAAAAATCCGTGGGGCTTGAACTGCGCTGGCGTTCACCCATGGGCGACCTGCGCTTCAGCTACGGCTACCCGCTTGACAAAAGCTGGGACGGCGACAAGCTGAAGGGCCGCTTTGAATTTTCCATGGGCCAGTTTTTCTAGAGCAGACAGGTTCAGCCGGTACGGCTGAACTAACGGCACGCTGCGCTTTGCAAATGCTCTGGGCCAGTGTAACATAATCAAGGCAGCGGGCCTGTTTTCCAAAAAGGCTTTGCCTTGCAGGAAAACAGGCCCGCCAGTATTTCGCCAGCATACAATAAATATGGAAGCGCTTGGGCGTCTGCCCAGGCGCCTAAAAACGCCACAGCGGCGCAAGTGGAAATTATGAAAGAAACACAAATGGCCTGCCAGACGGAAGTTGAACAAAACTGGATAAAACGCGGGCAGGAAGTTCTGGATATTGAAATTGAAGGGCTGGAAGCTGTAAAAAAACGCCTTGGGCCATCTTTTACAGAAGCCCTTTCCCTGCTGGCCGCTTGCGCGGGCCGGGTTGTGGTCAGCGGCGTGGGCAAATCCGGCCTGGTCGGGCGCAAACTGGCGGCCACTTTTTCCTCAACCGGCACGCCGGCCTTTTTTCTGCACCCGGTGGAAGGGCAGCACGGCGACCTGGGTTCCTTGCGGCAAGAAGATGTGCTTATCGCCATTTCCAATTCCGGGCGCACGGATGAACTTTTGGCCATACTGCCGGCCTTGCGCAGCCTTGGCGTGAAAATGATCGCCCTTACCGGCGGGGCGGATTCACCGCTGGCGCAAATGGCCGACGTGGTTATTGATACCGCCGTGCCGCGTGAAGCCTGCCCGCTGAACCTGGCCCCCACCAGCAGCACAACCGCCGTGCTGGCCGTGGGCGACGCCCTGGCCGCTTGCCTGATAGACTGGAAGCATTTTACGGAAAGCGATTTCAAGCGCAACCACCCCGGCGGCAACCTGGGCCAGCGCCTTAAACGCCGGGTTGGCGACCTTATGCACCACAAGGCCCCGCTTTGCCCGGCAGGGGTCAGTCTGGGGCAGGCCGCGCGGGCCTTGAATGAAGGCGGCTTTGGCGTGGTGTTGTTTACGGATGAAAATAACCGGCTGACCGGGCTGTTGACAGATGGCGACCTGCGCCGCATCATCTGCAAGGAAGGCTTTAACCCGGAAAGCCCGGCCGCCGGGCTGATGACGCGCTCCTTCAGTTCCGTCAAGCCGGAACAGGCAGTGGCAGAGGCCCTGGACATTATGGAAGCCAAAAGCATAATGGTCTTGCCGGTGCTTGGCCCTTCCGGCGAGGCCGCCGGGGTTATCCATTTGCATGACGTGCTGGGCAAGGGGCGCATAAAGTTTATTTAGGCAGTGCTGCCAACAGGTGCTTTTTGTGCTTTACTCACGCCGCAAAAGCTTTTTATTACAGCCTGGTAACGTAAGGCCGCGCTTTTTGCATAAAAAATTTGCTTCTGGCTGTAAGCCATATCTTGCGCACAAAACAGTTTCCAATTACGAACATTCAGGTTATAAACAGGCGACATTGGTTCAGGAATACAAAAGCAGGAGGAAGAAATGCTGATACGCGAATGGATGACCACAAGGGTTATTTCCGTAACTGAAGACCAGTCCATAATGAAGGCCTCGCGCCTTATGCGCGACAATGACATACACCGCTTGCCGGTAGTTGACGGCAACGGCAAGGTTATAGGCATAGTTTCAGACCGCGACGTCAAGGCCGCCTCGCCCTCAAAGGCCACAACCCTTGACGTGCACGAGCTTTATTACCTGCTTTCCGAATTGAAAATCAAAGACATAATGACGCGCAACCCCGTCTGTCTTAAGCCGGATGACTCCATTGAACAGGCCGCGCTGGAAATGATAGAGCGGAACATAGGCGGCATGCCGGTGGTGGACGATTTTGGCATTTTGCAGGGCATAGTCACAGATAGCGATATATTCAAGGTGCTTATCAATATCAGCGGGGCTTCCACCCCCGGCCTGCAACTGGCCTTTGAACTGCCGGCGGCTTCCGGCAGCCTGAAGCCCATTTTGAATTATTTGAAGGAACAGGGCGCGGACGTGGTTTCTGTGTTAAACGTGCAAAGTGAACACAACCAGGCCCTGCGCCGCGTGTATGTGCGCATTCGCCGCCTTGAACCGGCGCGGGAAAAGGAATTGCTGGCCGCCATGAAGGAACAGTTTGGCCTGCTGCACTGGACAAAAAGCGGCAAATAGGTTGTGAGCGGAAACCGCAGGCGCAAGCAAAATAGTTGGCCCAAGCATTCCCGCTTGACATAATGCCCGGCCAGGGCTAATTAAGCCCTTGAGCCGGGCGGCGGTAACGCCGCCAACCCCGCCAGATTCGAAAGAAAGCAACGGTAACGGTAGTGCCGGGTGCCCGGCTCTTTAAAAAGCGCGAAGCAATTCGCGCTTTTTTGTTTTG
>JAVBMP010000053.1:0-7012 GCA_031552315.1 Desulfovibrionaceae bacterium
ATCGAGGCCATTGCACAATGGTCTTTTTGCCCTTTTACTGCGTCGTGCTTCGTCCCGCGCGAAGGTCATATATGCTTGAATATACTCCCTCCGCACGGAACTCGCACTCCTTGTAAAAGAACAAAAATTCTCATTGTGCAATGGTCTCTAATAAAAATGCGGCTGGCTGTTTTTTATGCGCCGTCCGCGCGAACGCGCGGCAGGCAGCGCGTTTGCGCCGAACCAGCCCGGTTTTGCCGTTTTCAATGCCCGTTATGGTAGCGCTTGATTTTGCGTTGCAGGGTGCGCAAGCTTATGCCAAGGGCTTCTGCCGCTTCAGCCTTGCGCCCGTTGCAGGCCTCCAGCGCATCCATGATGCGTTTTTTTTCCGTATCTTCCCGGCTTTGCCGCAAAGCCGGGTGGGCCTGTTCCGCGTTTTCCGCGTATTGGGCTGCGCCGGGGGCGTACTTTGCGGGCCGCGGCGGCAAAAGGCCGGTTTCTCCAAAGGCCCAGTAGCGGTCAAGCACGTTTTGCAGTTCCCGCACATTGCCTGGCCAGTTGTGCCTTTCCAGCGCAAGGCGCACTTCCAGCGGCAGTTCCAGCGGGTAGCCGCGTTCCCGCGCGTAGGCGTCAATCAGCAGGGGCAGGTCGCCATGGCGGCTGCGCAGGGGCGGAATGTGAATGGCCAGCACATTGATGCGGTAAAAAAAATCCGCCCGCATGTTGCGCAGGCGTACCTGTTCGTTAAGGTCCTGGTTGGTGGCGGAAATAAGGCGGAAGCGCGAACTTTTTACCTCTGCCGAGCCCACCGGGGTGTAGGTTTTGCTTTCCAGCGCGCGCAGCAGTTTTACCTGAAGGTTTACCGGTAGTTCCGCCACTTCATCCAAAAAAAGCGTGCCTTCATGCGCCGCGCCCAAAAAACCCTGCTGGTTACTGCTTGCGCCGGAAAAGGCCCCCTTGACGTGGCCAAAAAAGGCGCTTTCCAAAAGCTGTTCCGGTATGGCGGCGCAGTTTACCGGCACGTAGCGGCCCTTTACGCCGCTAAGCTCGTGCACGGTGCGGGCCACCAAATCTTTGCCCACGCCGGTTTCGCCAAACAGTATGACATTTGTGTCGCTGCGCGCCGCCTTGCTGATAAGGCTGTAAACATTCTGCATGGCCTCGCTTTTGCCAATAATTTGCCCCAGGCCGTAAGAGCTTTTTATGGCGGAACGCAGCTGGACATTTTCTTCCCTTAGGCTGGTTTCTTTATCTTTTTGGGCTGTTACATCCAGCATTATGCCTTCAAGGTACTCACATTCCCCCAGGGTGGACATTACCCCGTGGCCGATATCCCATATCCATTTCAATGAACCGTCCGGCATCACAATGCGGTAACTTATTTCATAATGCCGCCTTGCGGCAATGCATTCGCGCATTTCTTGCCGGGCCGGGGGAAGGTCTTCTTCCACCGTCATGCGCTCGATAATATTGTTGCGTATGGCCTCGATATCTTTCAGGCCCAGCTGCAAAAGCAGCTGGCAGCCCTTGCTGGCGTATTCCAGAATATAGTTGTGATCCCCAATTACCTTGCAGCGGTAGGCCATGCCGGGCAAATGGTCCAGCAGGCGGGCCAGGCTGCCTTCCACCAAGGCCAGGCGGTTTTTTACATCTTCAAGCGCTTCCATAGGGCGGTTTCCTTTCAGGCAGCGCCGTCACGGGGCGGCTTTCGCGTCAGGGCAAAGCCCGCTTCTGTGACTGCACTGTCTGTGTTGCGACAAATTAGACGGTTTTTCGCGACAAAACGACAAAAATGTCGTGTTTGTGTCTTCGACTGTTTAGCCCATCCGCATATTTTGTCAAGGGTTACGTGAAAAAAAGCACTTGGCATGATAAGTGCTTTTCCGTTTCACGGCAGGCCCGCAACGGGCCGTGTTCATTGTTCTGTTAAAGTTAATAAAACGCGCATAAAAAGGAAAACGTCATGGCAAACCTTAGTGTGGATTACAGCCGTAAAGGAAGCTTGCAGACCCTGCACACCCATTCCCCGGTGCTGGGCGACATTAAAATTGACAACAGCGGCGTGCCGGAAGAACAGCGCGGCGGCACTGCCAAGCAATTGCTGGCGTCCGCCGCGCTTTACTGTTTTTGCGGCGCCTTTGCCAAGGCCCTGGAAACCAGAGGCGCGGTTTATGAAAGCATTAGCGGCAAGGCCACGCTGGAAACCGGGGTGGATGAAAAAAAACGCGCCAGAGTCACCAGCATAACCCTTGACGTGACCGTGGTCATGGATGAAGAATATGAGTTCATTTTTGAGCGGGTGGAAAAAATTATGCAACAGGGCTGCCTGGTTACAGCATCGCTGGAAAACGCCTTCCCCATAACCTACAACCTGCATTATGAAGCGCTGGATTAAGCCATGACACAGATTTCCGCTTCCGGCACCTTACAGGAACGCAAGGCCCTGGCCTATGCCAAAAAGGGTATTGTTCTGGCCCTGCTTTCCGGCATGATATTCAGCCTGGACGGCATACTGATTGAACAGGGCAAGGGCTATTCCGCCTTTACCCGGCCGGAGCTTTGGCTGTTGCTGCCGTTTTTTTGTTCCGGGGCGCATGACCTTTCTTCCGCCATTATCACCACCTTTATCAACTGGCGGCAGGGACGCTTTACAGAAATATGGCGCAGCCTGCTAAGCCGCCCTGGGCGGGCGGTTATTGGTGGGGCGTTTTTGGGTTCCATTCTGGGCATGGGCGGTTATATGACGGCCCTGCAACTGGTCGGGCCGGCCTATGTGCTGCCCATAACGTCCCTTTACCCGGCGGTGGCCGCCCTGCTGGCCGGGGCCGTGCTGAAGGAAAAGATTTCGGCCCGGGCCTGGCTGGGTCTGGGGCTTTGCGTGTGCGGGGCCATAATAATAGGCTACACCCCGCCGGGGGAACAGGGCGGCAGCCTGTTTTACCTTGGCATGGCCGCGGCGGCCGTGGCGGCCATAGGCTGGGGGGCGGAAGGTGTGTGCGCCACATCCGGCATGGATTTTATTGAACCCGGCGTGGCCCTGAACATCTATTACGTTGTTTCCAGCACCCTGCACTTGTTAATTTTTATGCCTTTGGCCGCCTTTGTGCTGCTGCCGCGAATAACCGGGGCCAGCGGGCCGGAAGCCTTGGGCAGCCTGTTTTCCAGCCCCGGTTTGGGCTTTATTGTGCTGGCCGGGTGCATGGGGGCCCTTTCCTACCGGGCCTGGTACGCGGCCATGAACATGACCGGGGTAAGCCGGGCCATGGCCCTGAACATAAGCTACGCGCTGTGGGGCATTTTGTTGTCGGCCTTTTTTACCGAACTGGTTATAACCAGCAACCTGATAATTGGAGCGCTGATTATTTTTGCCGGAATGTTCATTGTAATAGGCAACCCGCGCGACATGCTGAACCTGCGCAAGGTTGAATAACCAAGCCCCTTTCACACCTGGCACGCTTGAACCGCGCCAGGTGTGAAAGGGGCTTGCGCCGGCAGGCTGAACACTTTTTAACCCGTTTGGAGGCCGTTGCACACTGGCCTCGCTTGAGGAATAAGGAACAAATAATGCACCACCCCTTCAAACTGGCTGTTGCGCAAAGCTTTACGGATTTTAACGAACATGACGCAAGCTATGTGCAAAACTCCCTGCCCGGCGGGGTTTATTCCCCAAAGCTTCTAACCCCCAAAAACATAGAATTTATGCTGCAAAGCCTGAAAGCCGTGGGCATTTTGCAGGTAAGCCGTGAACAGGACGGCAACATCTTCTATGCCCTGACAAAAGACGGAAACCGGCGCTTGCTGAAGGCGCTTGGCAACAGCGCCGGAAAATAGTAGAAGTGTAGTCGCGGGCGTTGCGCTTCGCTTCACAACGCCAGAGCATTTCATCTGGATAGATAATTTCAACGACAAAATACTCTAGAGCAATTTACGATTGAAATGAGTGAATTGCTCAGCAAGGATTTGTCTTCAAATCCTTGCCGCGGAATAGTCGTAGGCGAGCTTTGCTCGCCGTTAAGCGACTATTTCAAGCGTAAACCACTCTAGCGATGTTGGAGCCGCCTGCCATGAAACCGCGCCGAAAGCTGTCAAGACACATAATTACCCCGTACATCACCTTTGTGTTTGCCGCCACCGCCATTTCTGGCCTGCTGATGTCTTTTCATATTTTCGATGGCTACCTGACGATCATGCATGAATTGTTCGGGCTGGTTTTTGTTCTTTTTTCCCTGTTGCATATAATTATTAACTGGAGCAGCCTGAAAAGCCACTTTCCAGGCAAGGCATTTATTGCGTCCGGGCTGATTGTTCTGGCCATTTCCGCCGGGCTGATCGCTCATAATGCCCGGGATAAAGATCATAAGCAAGTCCTGCTGGATAAAATTGCAAGCGCGCCCGTTGCCGAAAGCTTCAAATTGTTGGGCCTTGACTATGCCAGGACAGCGGAACTTCTTAAAAAAGAAGGCATTGCTATCGGCAATGCCAACAGCATTGAAGAAATAGGGGCCAAAAACGGCACATCGGCCAGGGAAATAATTGAGCTGATTCTGGAATAACCCAGCAAAAAGCGGTTACAGCTTCCCTTGCGCGCCTGACGGCACCCTTGGGCATAAAAAGCGCGGCCCCACGGAATTTGTCCGGGGGCCGCGTTTGGGTTGTGGAAATTTAAAAATCTGGGGACACGGTTACTTTGGCAAATAGCCTGTGTACTTGTGGAGAGGATCATACAACAAGGGGAAGCAATAATCAAGGCCGTAATGCGGCACCATTCTTAAGATTGGTGCAAAATTCGGGTCATCCGTGCGGCAGGCGTCCGGCTTGCTTTCATCTTCCCGGTATACGCAGTAGGTAAAAAACATTGGTTGCAGGGCGTCATAATCTTTCACAAAAGAATTGCCAAGGCCCAGTACGCATATGCTTCCACGTTCCAGCATCTTTTTTACAGCAAAAGCGGCCTCAAAAAGCCGTATTTTGCCAGCCTTGTAATGCAAGACGACTACCGCGCCATCTGCAGCTTTTTCAACTTCACCTTCCGGGATAGAAAAAAATCTTTGCGGAATATAACCGGCTTTAAGCAGAAGCGGTATTCTTGCTTTCATTTCTTCCAGCTCAAACGCGCTTTTATTGGTAAAATACAATTTGCCTCTGTTTTCGTTTAAAGTGAAGTAGCCAAGATAGACCGGCAGCTTGTCGCCTTCCACTACCTGAAAATCTAAAAAGATTGGATTTTCCGTGGCAACATATAGGTATTCACATTTTTCACCCTTGGAGCATACGTTTTCATCCTGCGCAAAAGTTAGTTGCGGGAAAAATAACAGTAAGTTTAGCATGACTGCGAGGAGTGTTTTCATATTATTTTTTTGCTCCGTTGCCGCGTCTTTTGGCACCATGGCATTTTCCGGCATCTTACTGCCAAGTTATCTGTTATGCAAGGCGCGTTTGGCTTCACGCATAACCTGATCTTTGCGCAATGGGCTGGGCGCAATACTGGCCCACAGTTTTTACTGGAATATTTTTGGCAACTTGCTATGCTGCTTTAACTTATTCAATCAACCGGTGGTGTGCCATGTTTGCCAGACGCTTATGCGCTTTGTTACTTTCAAGCTTTCTGATCTCCAGCGTCGCTTGGGCAGCATCCGAAGTGGTCGTTGATGTGCCCTATGCCGTCAGGCTGGTAGACCAGTATTCCAACGGCGGGAAAGAGGGCAAGGCTCTTGCGCTGGAGGCCCTGAGCAAGCTTGGGGATGAAGATTTGCGCACGCTTGCGGAGCTTATTCGGAAAGACATGAAAGAGGAAACGGGGCAAATTGTTGTCAACTTGCGTTCTGAACGGCTTATAGCCGAAGGATTGCTTAACCGCATAGACGACAAGCTCGGCAGCTTGAAGTATGATATGGTTGTTGAAGGAAAATTCAAAAGTTATGTAATGGGTGGTTCCGGCGTCAATTATTATGAATTCATAATGACTGAAGGAATATCATTGGAGGTTTGCGACAGCGTATCCACATTAAAGCCATTCGATGGTTATTCAATAAATTATAGCGATACGGTACGCCTTTTTATAGATGTATGGAAGGTTGACGGTGATTTTACAGTCAATTATATCAGTAAAATTGAACAGTTACCGCCACCGCACAGCAAATAACTTTTGTTGGTGCTTTTGTTTTGATGCATAAACCTCGCGTTTGCCCAGTGTTCACGGAGCAGACGCGAGGTAGCCGTCAACCTACATTGTGACAGCAAAGTTAGCGCTGCCCAGCTCTTTGCTGTTCCCTGTTTCTTCTATGCTCCCACGCGTCATTGATGGCATTGCCAATTTGTTCAGTGGTATACGGATTTTGCCCATTTTCATGCTGGATTATGGAGTTCATCAAAGTTCTGAACGTATTTTCATCGTGCAGGTCAATTTCGGCATCCGGGTTTACTCCCAATTCACCGGATACATGGCGTATATATGCTGGCGTATTGTTTTCGGTTGATGGGGCATATGGTCTCAAGATTTCCCTGACAGTTCTGCGTCCTTGTATCTGATGATATGTTGTAAGAAGAACAGCCATTGCCCTTAAGCCTTCTTCATGGGTCTCAAAGATTGCAAAATCCTCATCAATGCCTTCCTGTCCACGCCACCGATCAGTTCCTGCCAATATCTTGACATTACCTGGGTTACGATTCCGCATGCCACGAGGGGCGTTTTCATCCCTGTGTGTACCTGTTACCGTTGGCTGCTCATTCCCAGCTTGCGTCTGGTTTCCTGCTTCCGGGGCGGCATTATTCTGTGTTTGTTGCTGCCCCCCCTGCGCTGGCGCTTGTGGCAGCTGCGGCGCGGCACCGCCTTGCTCCGGGGCGGGGCCTGGCAATATTTCTGCCGCTTGCGCTACCCTTGCCCCAAACAGGGCGGTTATCCGGCTGACGGCGCTTTGCGGGTTTTGCGCGTCTATGGCGGCCCAGAGGGATTCGTTGTTGTTGGCGGTGGCGGCTACCTTTTCCGCGCGGGCCAGTTCCTTTTGCAGCAGGGGCAGGCCTCTGGTTAAAACCT
>JAVBMP010000080.1:0-16866 GCA_031552315.1 Desulfovibrionaceae bacterium
GGCCTTTTTGCCCTTTTACTGCGTCGTGCTTCGTCCCGCGCGAAGGTCATATATGCTTGAATATACTCCCTCCGCACGGAACTACGGGATAGGGGCACTCCTTGTAAAAGAACAAAAATTCTCATTGTGCAACGGCCTCCAATGAGAATTTTTGCCCTTTTATGGCATTTGAGGCTATTGCCCGGCAAGAATTTGCAGACAAATTCTTGCCGGGCAATTCACTCATTTCAGTCGTAACTTGCTCTGTTGCGCCGCGCTTCGCTTTCGGGCCGCGGTTGCGCTACCCTTTATTTCTTTGTTCAATCAGCGCAATGGCGCGTTTGGCAACCGTGGTGATTTCCGGTTTGGATATCTGGTCGTCCGCGCCGACCGAATCGCCCTTATGGCGCAGTTTTTCAGTGATCAGTGAAGAAAACAGCACCACGGGCAGCTGCTTCAAATCCGGGTCGTCCTTGATGCGTTTGCACAGGTTAAGGCCGTCTATCACCGGCATTTCAATGTCAGAAATTACCACTTGCACAAAGTCTTCAAGGGGCCTTTCTTCTTGCTGGGCGCGTTTTTTGATGGATTGCAGCCTGTCCCAGGCCTCTTTGCCGGTATTGACAGCTTCCACCACAAACCCGGCCTTTTGCAGCAGGTCTTTGATCATTTCACGTATGACGGTGGAATCGTCCGCCACCAGGGCGCGGTAGGAAACGTTTGACGTCCATTCCACGGCCGCGTCAAGGCGCAGGCCCAGTTGCGGGTTCAGGTCGCTGACAATGCGTTCAAGATCCAGCAGGAAGATGATGCGGCCTTCCATTTTGACAACGCCGGTAATGCTGTTGCTGGTAAGGGCGGAAACATAGGCGTTGGGCGGTTCAACCTCTTCCCAGCTAAGCCGGTGAATGCGGTTTACGCCGGAAACGGAAAAGGCCGTGTTTACGTTGTTAAATTCCGTAACAATGACCTTGCTGGAATCTTGCGCGTTGTGGTGCTTGCCCAGCCAAACGGCCAGATCCACCAGCGGGATGATGCGTGAACGCAGGTTGAAGGCGCCAAGCACAGAGGGGTGGCGCACTTCCGGCAGTTCCGTAACCTTTGGTTTGCGAATAATTTCCAGCACCTTGGCAACGTTTACGCCGTAATAGCCTTTATAGACGCTGCCGTCATGGTCTACCTCATCAAGGTAAAACTCAACTATTTCAAGTTCATTCGTGCCGGCTTCCAACAAAATGTTATTTTGGCTCATAAGCCCTCCAGCCTTCAAAAAAGCATATACAAACTATATATATTTTATCACAAGGAAAGCAATAAATTTTCCACCGCGTCAATATGCTTTGCCGGGGTGGACGCCCCGGCCGTAAGCCCCACGGCCTGCAGCCCCGCAAGTTTTTCCGTTTGCAATTCTGCCGGCGTTTCAATGTGCATGGTCAAAAGGCCTTTTTCTTCAGCCAGTTCCGCCAGGCGGCGCGTGTTGCCGCTGTTTTTGCCGCCCACCACCACCATGGCTTCCACCTGCCCGGCAAGCTGCAAAAGTTCTTCCTGACGCTGGCGGGTGGCTTCACAAATGGTATTCAGCAACACAAAATTTTTTGCGGCTTCCGGGTTGAAGCGCTCCAGATGCGTCTGTAGCAAACCGTAAATATCATCAAAAAGTTCTTTTGCCTGCGTGGTTTGGGCGGCCAGCGCCAGAGAACCCGCGCCTTTTTCCGCCCAGGCCTTCAGGGTGGCCCGGTGCTGTTCCAATTCCGCCAGGCTGGAAAATACTATTCGGGGGCAAGCGGCATAGCTGACCAGCCCCAGCACTTCCGGGTGATCGGCTTCACCAAAAAGCAGAAGCAGGTTTTCCGGCGCGGCGCAGGCCTTTTTTATAAGCAGCTGGGCGGCCTTGACCCGGGGACAGGTGGCGTCTGCCAAAAAGCAGCCCCTTTCCCGCAGGGCTGCTTCTTCCGCGCAGGGCACCCCGTGCGCCCGGATAAGCACCAGGTCTTCCGGCTGGGCCTGCTCGATATTTTTCAAACAGACCACGCCAGCGTCCTCATATTCCTTTACCAGCAGCGGGTTGTGAATAATCGGGCCCAAAGTGGCCAGGCGGCGGGGCCGGGCGCTTTGGCCCTGTTCGCTCGCTTCATTATGCTCTTTAAGGGCCTTGTCCAGCTTTTGCAGGGCCAGGCTGACCCCAAAACAAAAACCCGCCGATTTGGCGCGTATAACGTGCATGTTGTGTTCTCTTGCAACAGGTTTACCGCAATTTCCATTTATGCCTGAAAAAACAATACCCGCCATGCGCCGGCAATGCGCCAAAAAATTCCACGGGAAGCGCGCGGGTATAATGAAAGCTTATTGTGGCAGAGTATAATTCGTTTATCGAAATTTGGCAAAGTTTTTTATCTGAGACAGGCAATTCACGTTTTATCTATTTGGGCGCTGAAAAAATCTTCAATCAGCGTATAAAATTCATCCCAGGCGCGGCATTGCGTCAAACTGGCGCGCAGGGCCTTTGCGCCGGGAAAATTGTGCAGGTAGCGCGGCACAATGCCGCGCATCTTTACCAGGGCCCCGTCAAGGCGTTCCGGGCCTTCCTTGCGCCGCGCCCGTTCTGCGCGGGCGGGGGCCAGAAGGGCGGCATCAAAGGCGCGCATCAATTCCGCATGGCGCAAAATGCGGGCCTTTACCGTCGGCCCGGAATAAGAACTGGCACAAGAACCGGCGCAAGCATCGGCACAAGAACCGGCGAGCGGCCCGGCACAAGAGCTGGCGCAAGGCCCGGCACAAGAGCTGGCACAAGAACCGGCGCAGGGCCCAGCGCAAGGCCCGGCACCTTCCGTTGCCTGCCCGGCGGCTTCTTCCGCGCCCTGCCGCCCGCGCGGGGCGTACAAGGCTTTAAGTTCATTGAAAATTGCCGGGTTGTGCAAGGCCCCGCGCGCGAACATTACCCCGTCTGCCCGGCTTTCTTCCAGGCAGCGCAGGGCGTCTTGCGCGGTAAAAAGGTCACCGCTGGCGATCAGGGGTATTTGCAGGCACGCGGCAAGCTTGAGCAGGGCCTGCCAGTCCGCCTGCCCGCTGAAGCCCTGCCGCGCGTAACGCGGGTGCAGGGTTATCCACCCGGCCCCGGCGTCTTGCAGCCTTTGGGCCAGTTCCAGATAATTTTCTCCGTCCCTGTCCCAGCCCAGGCGCAATTTGAAGCCCACCCGGCCCGGCCCGGCAACCCCTGTCAGGGCTTTGCCCACCTTTACGGCGTGTTCCACATCCTTCAGCAGGGCGGCCCCGGCCCCGGCCTTGACCACCTTGGGCACGGAACAGCCCATGTTCAGATCAATATGCGTAAAGCCGCGTTGCAGCACCAGTTCCGCCGCCTGGGCCAGAAATTCCGGTTCCTGCCCAAAAAGTTGCGCCACCAGCGGGCGGTCGGCTTCCGGGTTTGCCGGGAAGCCCGCCAGCGGCGTGGTGGCCAGAAGTTCTTCGGTGGAGGAAAGGCTGCCGGAGCCTTTGCGGGCCTGCGCGGAATAGACCAGCCCCTTGGCGCTGATCATTTCCGTTACGGCAACGGCGGCGCCGCCTTCACGGCAAAGCAGGCGAAAGGGCAAGTCCGTATAACCGGCAAGGGGGGCCAGCCAAGGATATTCCGGCCCGATGGGCAGGCCGGAATTGTTCACTTTATTCATGGCTTCCGGGTTTGACTGCCTGCTGGGCCGCGTTTTGTCCCGCGGGTTGGGCGGGCGCCGCAATTTCCGCGTTCGCATCCGCAGCCGGGTCATGCCCAAGCCCGGCGCGGGCCACGGCTTCGGCATTGTCTATGTCCGCCTTGTCGCGCTTGCGGCGTATCCACCAGAAGACCACAAAAAGCAGAATCAGAATGCCTACAACAGCCAGCGCCCCGTGCTTGAAATTGGCCATGGCGGCTGTGAAGGCCTCGCCAAGATAATAGCCGCCATAGGCAAAGGAAAAGGCCCAGACCATGGCCCCTATGAGGTTAAGGCAAAAGAACTTGAAGTGGCTTACGCCGCTCATGCCCAGCATTATGGGCGTAATGTTGCGCACCCCGTAAACAAAGCGGAAGCCCAGAATAAGCATGGTTTCATGCCGCAGCATAAGGTCGCGCACTTTATCGGTATTTTTTTCCAGCCGGGGGAATTTTTTGAAAATGGCCGGGCCAAAATGCTTGCCCAAAAAAAACATAAGCTGGTCGCTGCAAAAGCTGCCCGCAAAGGCGCACAGGGCAATAAGCCAAGGGTGAAGGGTGCCAAGGGCGGAAGCGGCAACACCGGCCAGTATGACGCAGGTTTCGCCTTCAATAAAGGTCCAACCCACAATAATAAGGTAAGTAAGGTGGCCCCATTGCTGAAAAAGTTCCTGCCAAAAAGCTGTATCCATGAAACCTCACAAAATCTTGCCTATTCTTTTTTGGGAACAAGCGTTAGGTACAAATCGCCCTGAATGGAACCCACTTTTTTGCCCAGGCCGCGCAGACGCACCGGCTGGCCGGCCACAAAATCCGGCGGCAAGGTAAGTTCCACCGTGCTGGTTTTACCGGCAAAACCCCGGTGTATTTTCAGGCGCAGCCTGGCCCCCGGCACAAGCTGGGCGCGGGGCAGGGCAATGGTTTGTTCATCATCGGACTGGCGGCGCAGCCAGCCCTTTACCCCGCCCACCACGCCGCTGGTAATACTGCTTATCAGGCCGGGCGCAACCTGCACGGCGGGTTCTTCTTCATTTACCGGTTTGGAAGGGCGGTTTTTGCTGCCGGGGCGGGGAGAATTGAAATCAGGCCGGGCGTGGCGGTAAATATCTTCAAACACCCGCCGGGCGAAGGGGTCTTCCAGAATATCCTTAAGCACATCTTCGCGGCTTTTCCCGCCCACGTCCTGCCGGGGCGGGGCCTCTTTGGCCTCTTCATCTGGCCGGTTCGGGCCGCTTTCTGCCTGCGCGGAATTGGAGGAGGAAAAATCCTTGTCAAAACGCGCCTTGGCCTGTGAATAGGCCTTGCCGGCATCTTGCCGGGCCTTGCGGTCTTCCGGGTTGTCCCAGGCGCTTTTTCCGGCCTTGTAGTGACGGGGGGTTTTGTCGTGCAAAAGCAGCACATAGGCTTCATTCAGGCGCTGAAAGCGGCGGGCGGCATCCGGCAGATCCGGGTGCAGATCCGGGTGCAGTTCAAAGGCCAGGCGGCGGTAGGCGCTTTTAAGCTCCGCCAGCCCGGCTTTTTCAGAAATACCAAGAATATCACAGCACTCTTTGCGGGTCACCTTAACCTCTTGAAGAAACCAGATAGAAAACCAAAAACCGTATGCCTTCGGCGGGCAGGGGCGCTGCCCCCGCACCCCGCCAAAGGGCCCTGTTTGGCATGGGCCCCTTTGGAAACCCCATAACAGGGTTATAGCGATATAGCGACAAGCTACTTTTAGCCCTCCATAACGGGGTTCAGGAGGGAGGGGGTCTGGGGGAGGGCACCTCAAGGGCTTCAAGCCCTTGGGGTGCCCTCCCCCGGTTATTCACTGCCTACACAGCGTCAAAGCCGGCCTTGAGGGCTTCGGCGTTTTTGGGCAAAAGGTGGCTGTAGTGGCTGGAAACAACGTGGTGCAGGCTGTCTTGCACCCGTTGCAGGGGCAATATGCCTGTGGCTTTTATGTAAGCGCCAAGGGCCACCATGTTGGCCATTTTGGTATTGCCAAGCTTGTCGGCAATTTCATTGGCCGCGACGCCCACGCTGCGCACGCGGGCGGTTTCAGCCTTTGTGATGTCCACCAGTGAGGAGTTTATTACCTGCACCCCGCCATCTTCCAACCGGGGCTGGAATTTGTCCAAAGAGGGCTGGTTCATGATAATAAGGCTTTTGGGCCGCTGGATAATGGGGGAACCAATATCTTCCGCCCCTATGCACACGGTGCAGTTGGACGTGCCGCCGCGCATTTCCGGGCCGTAAACCGGCATGAAGGTAACATTCAGGCCCTGATCCATCGCGGCATAGGCCAGCAGGTTGCCTATAAGCATAACCCCCTGGCCGCCGAAACCGGCCATAATTACGTCTATATAAAGGCTCATGCGCCCTCCTTTACGGACAGGTCTTTGTAGACCCCAAGGGGGAAGTAAGGGATCATTTCTTCGGTAATGCGCTGATTGGCCTTTACCGCGTCCATGCGCCAGTTTGTGGGGCAGGCGGAAAGCAGTTCCACAAAGCCGAAGCCCTGGTTTTGGGTTTGCGCCTCAAAGGCGCGGCGCATCATTTTTTTGGCCTGGCGGATGTTGGGCACGCTATCCAGCGAACCACGGGCCGCGTAGGCGGTGCCGCCCAAAGAGGCGATAATTTCCGCCATGCGGATGGGCGCGCCTTCTCTTTCCAGGCAGCGCCCGGCCGGGCAGGTGGTGGTTTTTTGCCCGATAAGGGTGGTGGGGGCCATTTGGCCGCCTGTCATGCCGTAAACCGTGTTGTTTACAAACACCACGCTAAGGCGTTCACCCCGGTTGGCGGCGTGCATGATTTCCGCCATGCCTATGGATGCAAGGTCGCCGTCGCCCTGATAGGCGAAAACGAACTTGTCCGGGCGGGCGCGTTTTACGCCGGTGCCCACAGCCGGGGCGCGGCCGTGCGGGGCTTCAACCGCGTCCACGTCAAGGTAGTTGTAAATGAACACGGAACAGCCGATGGAGCCTATGCAGATGGCATCATCACGCAGGCCCATTTCATCCAGCAATTCCGCCACCAGGCGGTGGGCCACCCCGTGATGGCAGCCGGGGCAGTAATGGGTGTTCACATTAAGCAGGCTGGCGGGCTGGTCAAAGACCAGGGTCTCACCGGGCTGCAAATCCACTTTAAATTCACAGGCGTTGTTGCCCGTGGTATTGACAGAATCAAGATCCGGCGCCATTTATTTGCTCCTTAACGCGCCCATGATCGGCGCAATAAAGTCGTCTATGGCCGGTATTTCACCCGGCATGTGCCCGTGGAAGGCGGAATCGGCGTAACGGCGCACGGCAAGGCGCACGTCGTCAACCATCTGGCCGCAGTTATGTTCAATGGTCAGGAAGCGCTTGCCCTGCCTGGCCAGGTCTTCCAATATGGCGGACGGGAAGGGGTAAAGGGTAAGCGGGCGGGCCAGGCCGATTTTGTGCCCCTGCCCGCGCAGAATGCGCACCGCGCTTTTGGCTATGCGGCCTATGGAACCATAGGCCACAACAATGAGTTCCGCGTCCGCAACTTCGAACAGGTCGGCCTTGGCCTCTGCCTGCATGGCAAGGTATTTTTCGCTCAGGTGGCGGTTTTGCCAGGACAGGGCGCCGTCATCAAGGAACAGGGATTTCAAAAGGCGCTTTTTGCGGCCCTTCGCGCCGGAAAGGCCCCAGGATGCCGCGCCGTGCTCATCAATATTTTCCGGCTTCCACAAAGTTACCGGTTCCTTCATCGCGCCCACAAGGCCGTCGCCCAGCACGATGACCGGGTTGCGGTACTTGAAGGCCAGGTCAAAGGCCTGAATCATCATGTCATGCGCTTCCTGGCAGCCAGCCGGGGCCAGCACCAGGGTGCGGTAGTCGCCGTGGCCGCCGCCGCGCGTGCTCTGGTAATAGTCGCCCTGGGCGGAACCTATGTCGCCAAGGCCCGGGCCGCCCCGGTTCATGTTTACAATAACGCCGGGCAGTTCACTGCCCGCCATGTAGGAAATGGCTTCCTGCATAAGAGAAACGCCGGGGCTGGAAGAGGACGTAAAGGCCCGCACGCCAGCGGCGGTAGCGCCCAGCAGCATGTTGGCGGCGGCAAGCTCGCTTTCTGCCTGCACAAAATCGCCGCCCGCGGCGATAATGGCGCTGGACATCATTTCCGGGATTTCATTTTGCGGGGTAATGGGGTAGCCGAAATAGCAGCGGCAACCGGCGGCCAACGCGCCATAACCCACGGCTTCGTTGCCTTTTATGAACACGCGCTCTGGCGCGGAGGTATTATTCGCCATGTTGCTCTCCCTTCTTTTTGGAGCTTTTGCAAACCCTGATGGCGCAATCCGGGCAAATAAGGGCGCAAGACGCGCAGGCTATGCAGGAATCCATATCCTGCACTTCAGCCACCTTATAACCCTGGCGGTTAAAGCGAGACGACTGCTTTATGATGCCTTTGGGGCACACGGAAGCACAAAGCAGGCACCCCTTACATCGTTCATCCAGAAAAATTACCCTTGACATATTTTTTCCTGTTGCGGGCGGGGGCATTGCCCCCGGTAATAAAGTTTCGCCCCCGGCCATTGCCGGAACAGTTGTTTGAGACTATTGTACAATGGCCTTTTTGCCCTTTTACGGCGTCGTGTTTCGGCCCGCGCGAAGGTCATATATGTTGAATATACTCCCTTCGCACGAACCTCGCACTCCTTGTAAAAGAACAAAAATTCTCATTGTGCAATAGTCTCGCTTGGCTGCTGCCTTGCGGTAACGCCCGGCGCGGTACAGCCCGGCGCTTCGCCGCGCGGGTGAAGCGCCCTGAAACAACAAACCGGAAGGGCCGGGTCTTGCAACCGGCCAAAAAAGGGGAAGGCCTGCAAACTGTGGTAACGTAATACAGCGTAAAAACACAACGCCAAACCGCTACGGCAATAGCGCGGCCAGAAACCTTTCAGGCAGCAAGGTAACTTTTTTTTTCAAGAAAGCAAAGTGTTTTTACCGCCAAAAACTCAAGCCATGTTTGGGCCCTATTTGGGCTTTTTTTCCATGTTGCTCTGCCTGCCCCGCGCTATGGACAGGGCATTTTCCGGCACGTCTTTGGTAATGACGGAACCGGCCCCCACAAGGGCGTTGTCGCCAATATTCACCGGGGCCACCAGCGCGCTGTTGGAACCAATAAAGGCCCTGGCCCCGATAACAGTTTTGAATTTGTTTTTGCCGTCATAATTGCAGGTAATGGTGCCCGCGCCTATGTTCGCGCCGGGGCCTACCTCGGCGTCACCCAGATAGGTAAGGTGGTTGGCCTTGGCCCCTTTGCCCAGACGGGCCTTTTTCATTTCCACAAAGTTGCCTATGTGGGCTTCATCTTCCAGCACCGCGCCGGGACGCAGGCGCGACCACGGGCCAACCTGGCAGCCTTCACCGATAACGGCGTCTTCAATGTGGCAGAAGGAACGCAGCTTTGTGCCCCCGGCAATTTGCGCGTTACGCAGCCAGGAATGGCTTTCCAGCTCCACCCCGCGTTTTATTGCGCTTTGCCCGTAAATTTCACCCGGCCCGTGCAGAATGGCCCCCGCTTCCAGCATAACCAGCGGCCCAATGCGCATTTGCGAAGGGTTGTGAACAAGCACGCCCTTGTCCAGCCAGCCGTCCACTATGCCCTGGCGCAAGAGTTCTTCAGCCTCTACCAGTTCACGCGGGCTGTTTATGCCCAAAAGGCGCGGGTCATCGCCCTGGCAAAAAGCTGCCACCTTCAGCCCGGCCTTTACGGAAAGCTCAATCAGGTCTGTGATATAATATTCCCCGCTTTTGGGGGAAGGGGTTATTTTTTCAAGCAGCGGGCCAATTTTGGCTACGTTCAGGAAGTAGATGCCCGCGTTTATTTCTTTGGGTTCCGGCCCGTGCAGTTCTTCTTTATAATCTTTGGCTTCCACAATGCCCAGTACCTTGCCGCGTTTTTTGGGGTCCTTTTGGGGGCCGCCTTCACGCAGCACCCGGCCAAAGGCCCCCGGGTTTTCCAGTTCCAGCGACAAAAAGGCCAAATCCGCCCCGGCCTGACGGGTTTCGTTTACAAAATCTTCAAGCTGGGCGGTTTCAATCAGCGGGGTATCGCCGTTTACCACCAGCAGGTATTCAAAACCCGCTTCCAGCACCTTGGGCCAGGCCGCCAGCAGGGCCTTGGCCGTGCCGGTCAGTTCGGTTTGTATGGCAAAATCGCAGGCTGTTTCGCCCATGGTCTTGCGCACGGCTTCCGCGCCGTGCCCTATGACGGAAATGGGGCGGCTTGCCCAGCCCAGCCCTTCAAGCGCGCGCAGCACATAGCCCAGCATGGGTTCATCCAGCAAGCGTTGCAAAACCTTGGGCTGGTCGGAATACATGCGCGTGCCGCGCCCGGCCGCCAAAACAACGCTGCCTGTCTTGCTGTCTGATTGTGACATATGAGTCCTTTATTTTTGGGGTGGGAAAGTTTGTTGCAATGAAAGTTTGACGCAAGTTTTTTTAACGCGCTTTTTCTTTGAGCGCAATGCCCGGAATGCTCCGTGGAAACCATTGCACAATGGCCTCCTTGGGGGTATGCCGCTTTTGGGGCGGTTTAAGAATTTTTGATAAGCAGCCAGCTTTCAATGGGGGCGCGTTTTTCTGTCCAGTGGCTTTTATATTCCATGCGCGGGCCGGTGATGGAACCCATGTCATAGCGTTTGACGCCTTCTTCACACAGCCATGTAATTTTTTCCAGCTGAAGGAGGTTGCCTATGGAAAAATCCTTCCATTCCGCTATATAGCTGAATTGCTGCCCCCGGTAGATATTTCGGGCCAGGCCGCCAAAGATGAAGCCGATGTCTTTGCCCTCATGCCGGGCAAAGATTACCCGGCCTTCCTTGCTATCCGCAAGGCGGCGCAACATGGCGGCATAGAAGGCCTTTGGTTCCGCTTCCGTCATGCCGCAGGCCCCAAGGCCTTTCCAGCTTTGCCCTTCCACCGCCAGCATGCGCTTGAAGCAGCCTTCGGCCTCTGCCGCGTTGGCCGGGTTTACCCGTTCAAAATACACCCCGGCAGCGGCGGCCCGGCGGGCGTCTTTGCGCAGCTTGGCCCGGTGGTTGGCGGAACGGCGCGCCATGAAGCCGTCCACCCCGTTTTCCAGCGAGGCCGAACACTGCACGCTGCCGGAATGCAAATAAAAGGTAAAGCTTTTGCCCATGTTTTGCCACAAGCGCTTGCCCAGTTCCCCGCCCGGCCTGATGCCGCTTATGATGAAGCGCGGAAAGGCCGGGGCATGGGCGCGCACCAGCAGGGGCAGCGTTTCCACCAGCAGATCCACCGCGTGGGGGCCAAGCAGGGGGCAGCCGAAAAACCAGCCGACTTCCGGCGAGGTAAGATAAATTTCATTGGGGGATTGCACGGTTTCCGCCAGAATAAGGGCAGAGCCGGAACCTTCAGCGAAAACAAGGCGGCGTTCCGGCAGCAGGGCTTCATGAAACGGCAATTGCCAGGCCGGGGCGCAGCAGAAAGGATCCGCCTGGTTGGTGCCCAACGCGGCCTTTTGCCACGCGCTTTGCTGGTTTTGCGGCAATGCGGCGTTTGTGGTGAATCGCAAGGGTTACTCCTTAATGCGCATGCCGGTTTTCATAAGGCGGGCGGCCCTTTCAGACGCGTCACGCAACAGGGCGGCGGCGTTTTCCATGCAATAGCGCAGGGAACATGGTTCCGCCACAATGGGATGCAGGGCGCTTATGCCGTGTTGCAGCAGCCCTTCCGCCCCCTGGCCCAGACTGCCGGAAATGCAGATTACCGGCGGGGCGTTCCCGCTTGCGCCGGGGGCTGCCGCCGTGACTTTTTGGTCAGCTGTTGCCGTGACCCTGAGGTCAGCTTCCGCCGTGACTTTTTGGTCAGCTTCCGCCGCGATTTTTGGCGCAAGCCCCGCCACGGCCCTTGCCACGGCAAAAGGCGCTTTGCCCATAAGGGTTTGCGCGTCTGTGCGGCCCTCGCCGGTTATTACAAGGTCAGCCCTGGCCGCCCGCGCGGAAAAATTGATGCTTTCCAGCATAAGCTCCGCGCCGGGCAGCAAGCGGGCCGGGGTATAGAACAGCAGCCCGGCCCCAAGGCCGCCGGCCGCGCCCGCGCCGGGTTGTTCCGCCACATCGCGCCCGGTAAGCGCTTTGGAAAGGCGGGCGAAGCGGGCCAGCGCGGCATCCAGTTCCCACAATTCCGCTTCAGTTAATTTTGGGTCTTTTTGCGGGCCAAAAACAAGGCTGGCCCCCTGTGGGCCGCAAAGCGGGTTTTGCACGTCGCAGGCCACAAGAATTTCCGTTCGCGCCAAAAGGGGGTGCAGGCCGCTTGCGTCTATTTTTGCCAGACGGGCCAGCGCCGCGCCGCCCGAATTGGGGGGCAGTTCCGCGCCGGAGGCATCCAGAAGGCGCAGGCCAAGGGCGCGTAGCAGGCCGCTGCCGCCATCATTGGTGGCGCTGCCGCCCAGGCCGACAATCAGCCGGGGCCGGGACAATTTGGGCCGGAGCGATTCGGGGCTTGGTAATTCCGTTTTAGGCAGGCCGGAGTTTGCGGAATGCGGGGGATGAGCAGCCGCGCCGGAAGCGTGTTCCGCGTGCGAAAATTCCAGCGCGGCCCGGAACACTTCACCGCTGCCGAAGCTGGAGGCCCGGCGCAGGTCGCGTTCATCTTCCTTGATCAAGGTAAGGCCGGAGGCCTCGGCCACTTCGATCACAGCGCAACGGGGGGAAATGGATGGAACTGGTGAACCGGAAGAACCTGGCAAACCGGAAAAATCTGTCGAGCCGGGCAAGCCGGGCAACACGCCCCAGGCCGCCCGCAGCGGCCTGCCCAGCGCGTCATGGGCGTCCGCATAGCGCAGGGAACCGCCGCAGGCCTGCACCAGCGCGGTTACCGTGCCTTCCCCGCCGTCGGCCAGCGGGGCCAGGTCAAATTCCGCTTCCGGGAATACTTTTTGCCAGCCCTCGCGAATACATTGGGCGGCTTCCGGCGCGCTCAGGCTTCCTTTGAAGGAATCCGGCGCAATCAGCACTCGCATGGCGGGTTTAGTCCTTGACGCTTATAACGCCGGTCACAGCGCGGGCCGGGGCGCCGTTTTCCATGTACATGAAAAAATGAGAGCCCAGTTTATCATAATCATGTTCAGAGGGGGGAAGTTGGGAAAGCAACACCGGGTTAAACATGCTTATTTGGTACTCACCCGCCTTTAAAAACGTGAAGCGCCCGCCATTTTGCTGATATTCCACCCCCAGAGTGGCCGGGCTGTCGGTTACTATACGGAAAACGTAAAAGGAAGTTTCTTTGCCACCTATAAGCGCTTCTTTGGTCAGGTCATAGACATGGCCGGTTTTCAGTTCCTTATTGCCGAAAACATCCCTTTGCGTACCATAAAACCAGCTGGCCGACTTCAAGAGCTGGGAAGCGTGGTAAAGTTCGCTTAGCGGTATGGAATTGCCTCTCAAATATATCCTCTGAAGTTTTTTGGGCAGCCCTTCCAGGCTGGCAAGCCTGTTGCCGCAAAGATCAAGCACTTCCAGCGCGGCAAGATCTTGCAGCCCTTCCAGCTTTTCAAGCTGGTTGTCTTCAACTGCCAGGTAGATAAGGTTTTTCAGCTTGCCCAACCCTTCCAGGCTGGTTATCACATTTCTGTCCAGGCTGAGCATTTGCAAATTGGGCAGGCCTTCCAGCCCTTCAATCTTTACAATATCATTGTAGCCCAAGCTCAGGGCTTGCAGCTTTACAAGTTTTTCCAGTCCCTGGATTTTGGCAATACGGTTGCCTGACAGGTCAAGCCATTTCAAAGATTTTAGCTTGTCCAGTCCACTTATTTCAAGCAGTGAGGAACCGCATCTAAGCACCTCAAGTTCAGACAGGCCTTCAAGCCCTTCCAGCCGTGTGATCGGGTTGAAGGAAATATCCAGAAAAACCAGCTTGCCAAGCTTTTCCAATCCCTGAATTTTGGTGATGTCGTTATTGGAAAGGTCAAGCTCCTTAAGCCTGGCGAGCTTGTCAAGGTTCTCAATGCGGGTGATGCGGTTATGAGCCAGGGTGAGGCTTTCAAGCTGTTGCAAATTTTCCAGCCCGCTTATGCGGGTGAGGCGGTTTTGGTAGGCGACCAGTTCCTTCAAGCCGGAAAGGGATGTCAGGTTCAGCGAGCTAAGGAGGTTGTATGAAAGATCCAGTTTTTCAAGCGAAGCAACAGGCTGATTGGCGGAAAGTTTGCCGCGCAGATTACAGTTGTACAGCCTGAGGCTGGACAGCGACTGGCGGCCGGAAGCGTCTGTCTGCCATCCCATGTTGCGGTTTACCGGCACCGGGCGCAAACCCGTTGCAGGATCATCCGGCTGTTCTGGCATGCCCGGCTGCTCTGGCATGTCCGGCTGCTCTGGCATGGCGAAACTGCTGGCCGGGTCAAGGGCCGGGCAATACCTCAGGTCTTGCTGCGGCAGGTTTTGCTTGCGTATGGATTCCAGCCAGCGTAGCGAATTTTGGTCATATTTTACGGGCTTGACGCTTCCCGCCGGTTTCGCGGCTTCGTCTTTGGGGGGCTGCGCCTTGCCCGCTTCGGCCCTGGCATTGCCCCCGGCATGCGGGACATTTTCCCCAACGCGTTCGGCCTTCGCGCTGACGGCCGAACAAGTCAGCCCCAGCGCCAAAAAGACCGGCAGAAGAATTTTTGCGCACCGCATGGCTAGCCTTTTTTCCGCAAATTGAGCGTGGCCGCTATATTCAGGGTGGCCGCTTCAATAAACCTGCTTTCACCTTCCTTGCACAGGGCGGCCTTTTCTTCCGCCCGCATCAGAAGGCGCGGGGCGTTTACCAGTTCCGCTTTGGGCTTTACCTCATATTCCGGCGGGAAGGCGTTATTGAAGTACATGTTCTGGAAGTCGGCGAATTTCAGGGCATGGGCGGTGGAATCCAGCACGCTGTAATCATTTTCCGCCACAAGGCCAAGGGCGATGGCCCTTTTCAGCCCGGCCAGGCATTCCCCGCCCTGAGTGCATACGATGTTGCCGTGGCGGTTGGCTTGCAGCATGGAATCCATAATTTCCTGCTCTTCCACCTGCACGGTGTGGAATTGCCCGCCGGCGGCCTCGTAGCGTTCCACCAGCTTTTGCACGCGCGGGAAGGAGACCGGGTTGCCAATCATGGCGGCCTGGGCCACGCTGGGCGTGACCGGCACGGGGTGGTAGGCGCGGGTATTTTGGGGTTGGCTGTAATACAGGTGCACCGGGTTGGCGTGGCTGGACTGCACCCCGAAGAGTTTGGGCAGGGCATTTATTATGCCCAGGGCGTGAAGCTTGAGGAAGCCGTTCATCACGGCGGTAATGTTCCCGGCATTGCCTACCGGCACAAAGACGCAGGTGTTGGCGGTGTTCCAGTCCTTCCACTGGGCTATTTCGCAGGCGTAGGATTCCTGCCCCAGAATGCGCCAGGAGTTTTTGGAGTTCAGCAGGGCCACGCGGTAATTTTCCGCCAGTTTTTCCACCACTTTCATGCAGTCGTCAAACACGCCGGGCAGTTCCAGCACGGTTGCGCCGCTGCCCAAAGGCTGGCCCAATTGCTGCGGCGTAACCTTGCCCTGAGGCAGCAAGACTACAGATTTCAGCGGTTTGCCCACATAGGCGGCGTAAAGCGCGGCCGCGGCGGAGGTATCCCCCGTGGAGGCGCAAACCGCCAGCACTTCATCCCAGTTTTTGCGGCGGGCCAGGGCCTTCAAAAAGCTGAAGGCGCAGGCCATGCCCCGGTCTTTGAAAGAGGCGCTGGGGTTTTGCCCGTCATTTTTATAGGCGAAACGGCGGCCCACCTGCCCGAGCAGGGCGGGGGATGCCTCAATTATTGGCGTATTGCCCTCGCCCAGGTACAGGATGTCTTCTTCTTCCAGCACCGGGGCCAAAAGTTCATAAAAACGGAAGATGCCGCGCAAGGCGTTGGTTTTGCTGGCCGCGCGGGCGTCAAATTTGGCCCGCCATTCTTGCGGGGTGGTCTTTTTCAATTCCTCAAAATTGCGGTCTTCCAGCAGCAGTACGGAACCGCAGCGCGGGCAGGTGTACAAAAGTTCATCTATGCTGTGGCGCGCTTCGCAGTTCAGGCAAAAATATTCCATGCCGCCGCGGTATTTTGGGAAATCTGACATTTTATGTCTCCGTTTGTGGTGTGCGGGGAAATTGTTTCAAACTTGCTGTAGTTGCAGCATAAACTCCGGTTCATCCCACCAGAATACATTGCTTTTGTCCAGCCCTAAAAGCTTATATTTTTCCAACAGCGCGTTTTTTTGACCAAAAAATTCCCCTTGAAAGCGGCGGGGCGCGTAAAGGGCCCCCGGGCGTAAGGCGGGCTGGCCGTCAAGGCCGCCTGCCTGAATTTTTTGCCGCAAAAACAGATACATGGCAAGGCTGCGGGCCACTTGACCCAGGGCCGGATGTTGCGGCCCGGCCAAAATTTGCGGGGCCAGGGCCGGTTCCGGCGCAAGGCCCATGCGTATGACCCGCGTGCCGACGGCCCAGACCTTCAGCAGGGCCGGGGCCATAAGCTCCAGGCAAAGTTCCAGCGGCCAGGGCTGGTACTGCCCCTGCCGCCACCATTCCGCCAGCGGGGTGCCGTCAAGCACCAGGCAAGGGTAAATGCGCAGGGTGGCCGGGGCCAGGGCGGCGCAAAGATCAATGTCGCGCTCAAAATCTTCCGGCAGCATGCCGGGCATGCCGGGCATAAGCTGCGCGCCCAGTTCCAGCCCGGCTTCTTGCACCATGCGGCAGGCGGCCAGGGCCGTTGCCCCGCTGTAACCCCGGCGGGAACGTTCCAAAGCGCGGTTGGCAAAGCTTTGCACGCCCAATTCCACGCAATTCAGCCCCTGTTTTTTTAAAGCGGCCAAAAGCGCGGGTGAAACGGCATCCGGCCGGGTGGAGCAACGCAGCCGGGTTATAAGGCCCCGCGCCTTTAGCCCGGCTGCAAAGTCCATGCAGGCCTGCCGTTCTTTTTCAGGCAGGGCGGTGAAGGTGCCGCCGTAAAAGGCCAGTTCCGGCGGGTTGCGCAGGCCGGCTATATCTTCTCCCGCCTCTTGCAGCAGGGCGGAAAAGTCCAGAGGCCCCGCATCACGCCGCCCGGTTTGCGCGTTTTGCGAACAAAAGACGCAACGCATGGGGCACCCGGCAAAAGGGATGAAAAGGGGGTAAATATGCTGTGCCCCGTTTGGGGGCAAGGGTTCAGGAAATAAAAAGCGCATGGCCGATTATGAGCCAT
>JAVBMP010000103.1:0-12535 GCA_031552315.1 Desulfovibrionaceae bacterium
TTGCTGCGCGGCATGGAAATGCGCACCTATGAGGCCTTGGAGAAAGGCATCGCCAGCGCACTTGATATGGTTTGCGCGAGCGATGCCCATGGATGGTTTAAAAATTGTGGATATGAACTATTTCAAGAGTAAAATGCTCTAGTCTGTAACTGCCGCTAAAAACCCTGCCGCCTATTTTTTCCACGCTTGCGGGGATTGTTACTTGCGTAAGGTTGCGGCAATTGCCGAAGGAATAATTTTCAATGCGTTGCACTCCATCTGGGATTGCTGCATCTACCAGGTTAAAACAACCATAAAAAGCAAAATGGCTAATAATTTTAATGCTTCCCGGAATGGGAAGCTGCCGTATGCCGCAACGGGTAAACGCGCCTATTCCCATTTCTGTTACACTTTCAGGAATAATAATTTCCGTAAGGTCGCTGCAATCTTGAAACGCCCCTTCCCCTATGGCCGTAACGCCGTATGGTATTTCATAGCTTGGCGCGGCGTAATTTATTGGGCACCTTAGCAGAACCGTTTGGTCTTTATTGAACAGAACGCCGTTTACTGAACTATAATGCGTGTTTTCCGGGTGTACATTTATAATGGACAGGTTGCCGCACTGCCCAAAGGCATTGCTGTTTACATCCATTTCAATATGAGGCCGTTGCACAATGGCCTTTTTGCCCTTTTACTGCGTCGTGCTTCGCCCCGCGCGAAGGTCATATATGCTTGAATATACTCCCTCCGCACGGAACTCGCACTCCTTGTAAAAGAACAAAAATTCTCATTGTGCAATGGCCTCAATATACGTAACCGTTTTGGGAATTGTTATTTCTTTGGCGTCGCTGAATGAAAATGAACCATCGCTTACGCGCGTAACGGGTTTGCCTTCATAAAGTTCCGGAACTTCTATTTTGTCTACCCTGGCAAAGTCGCCGCGCTGCCGGGCCACGGAATATGACTTTTTGTCTTTGTTCAGGGCAAAAGCCAAAACCGGGAAGGCGTCTGTATTTATATTTTTGGTTTTTCTGTCTAAAAAGCGCGTATAGTCATCCATAAATTCACGCAGTTCTTTTATTTCGTCCTGCTGCTTGGTCATGCTTGTGCGCCTCACGGTATTTAAAGGTAAACGGATCGAGGCCATTGTGCAACGGCCTCGGATCAGTTTGGTGTTGTAAAAAGCGGGGTAAGCGTTCCATTTGGCGTTTTTATATATTTGCTTATATAATCATGCCGGGTAATTAATGAATTATTGTCAATGTTTTTTACCGCATTTTCAAGGAAGCAATCCGCGCCGCAAATTATCACTATGCTGTTGCCGTCAAGGGTGTCTCCGTAAATCAACCTTGTGTGGTCATTCAGAATAATTTTTTTGGCTTGCCTTTCTTCAATTGCCAGGTTGTATATTTTTAACGGATCCATATTTTCCGCGTAGGCGGCAAAGCCGATTGGCTGCGTTTTTGCCCTGCGCATTAATTGCATAAATTCTGGCGGGTCAATTTTGGAAAAATCAAAGTAACAGTTTTGCCTGTCAAGCATAAATTGTTTGCCGAATATCCTGTTTTTGACCAGCCCCTGCATGCCAAGTTTGCCGAAAGCCGACTTGTGGTCTTTTATTTTGCTGTTTATGGGGTCAAGATAAACGTCATTTTGTATTGCCCACGCGCACAGGGGCGCGAATTTTGCCAGTATTTCGCTTAGGCGTTCTTCATCCGCAACGGAAAAGAATACCCAGAGGGCCGATTTCTTTGCGCCCCGGGTAATGCCAAGCAGGGATAATGCTGTTGCGCCTTTGTCGTATAGCAGGGTTATCATGCAGGTAGTTCGCCAAGGTACAGCTCTTGCCATTCATCCGGAAAATCCAAAAAGTCCAGTAGCTGATTTTTTGTCATCAGGCGCATGGATATTGCCCCGTTTCAGACGCATTGGCCTTTTGCGGCGTGCCGTCCGGCAGTGTGTAAATGACCAGGTACAACGCGACATAGCAGGCCAACTCTTGCGGCCAGCAGTTGATAAGGCCATCGGCCACAGAGAACAGATTGAATAGAACAAAGGCCGCGCCAAGCACAGCTGTTTTTGGGAAGGGGAAGGCGGAACCGGCCACGCGCCAGTGTATGAGCTTGAAATAGGGTAACAGAAAAGACATACTGATCAAAATGGCAAGAATAGCAAGGCCTATGACGGGCCAGTCCGGCACGGTAAAGTTTTCCAGAACATGGGCCAGGGCCAGAATGATAACCAAAGACAGCGGCATGCGGGTAAGCATAAGCTTCAAGGCCAGCGGAAAAAATTCCTTGCGCGTTAGCGGGCGCAGGGGCGGGCCAAGAAATATCTTGCGCAATATCCCGGTTTTTGGCGGCGCGGGCGCGGGGGCATTCGGGACATCAGCAATACCGGCGGCGTCCGCGGCGCTTGCGGCGTTTATAACGCCGTCGGCGCTTGCAAGATCAGGGGTATTTGCAGGGGCCGTTCCGACATTTTTATTCATGCTGCCTCCACGTTCACGCAATTTGAGGCCATTGTGCAACGGCCTCGTTTCGCGTTAAGGGTGCCGCCGGTGGGAATTGCGCGGGCGGGTTTTTTCCGGGCACGGCAACAGGGTGAAATTATTATAACCTGTGCTGGCATAAAACTTCAAGCCCCTTTGCTTATATAAATATCCGGCGCGGCTTCAAGCGCGTCTTTGCGGAAGTCTTCCAGCGGGTTTATGGGCAGGTAGGCAGCCTTTTTGCTGGCCTGTTGCTTCCATGGGTAGGTATGCGCGCCTATGCACACGCGGGGGATGAGGAAGGGGTCTGTAAGCAGCCTGCCGTTGTATTCACAGGCGGGCAGGGCGTCAAATGTGGCTTCGCGCAGGCCGGGGAAGGCCAGAACCGCCCCTTTGAAGCCCAGGCGGCGCAGTTCATCCAGCCCGGCCCGCGTCGGGGTAAGGCCGTAGGGGTAGGCCAGAATGGGGGCTACCCGTTCCAGCACGCCCAGTTTGGCGAAGTCCGCCTGTTGTTCCTGAATGATGCGCCTTGTTTCATCCGCGCCCAGGTTGCGCATGCCGATATGCCTTACGGTGTGGTAGCCTATTTCCAGCCCCGGCAGGGCGTTCAGGCTGTCCATTATGGCGTCCAGCGGTTTGTTGCCGCCAAAATATCCGGCGGGCTGTTTGGAAATACGGTCATCTTCCACCCGGCCCGCGAAGAAGGTGGCGCGTGGCGCATAGCCCGGCCCTTGCAAGGAAGCCCGCAAAATTTGCACCAGTGAACGCGCGTTGCGTTGCTGCGCGTGGGCGGAATCCGCGCGGGAAAACATGACGCTGCGGTGGGCGTCATCCGCTGTAATGGCCACGGGCTTCAGCCCTTTGGGCACAACCTTGTCTACCCGGTTGTCCAGTATGTCGCTTATATTCACCGGGCAAAAGCCGTTGGCCCACAAATAGTCCAGCAGGGCGGCAAGCTGGGTGGAACTCAGGCTTTCCGGGTCTTGCGGGTTGTCGTCCACCTTGTGGAACATAAGAACGGGGATGGCCGGCGCCCCGGTTTTTGCCAGGCCCGGCACGGGCAGGCAGGCCATGGCCATTCCGGCCCCAAAGATGCGTAAAAAATCGCGGCGTTGCATAAATATATTATCTCACTGAAACGAACTAAAATGACCCACAAAATGGGGATTGCAAAGGGGGTCACCCCCTTTGCCGGAGGGGGCTTGGGGGAGGCAGCGCCGCCCCCAAAAAAATCCCCCAAATTCCTAGCTTCCGATAACCGCGCCGTAAAAAAATTCACCCAGCGGGGAATCCGCCGGGGTGCGGAAGCTTTTTTCCAGATGCAATTCCGGGCGCAAACCCGCATGCCGGTCTATAAAGGCTTGCACCTGGCCTTCATTTTCCGCCGGGTTCAGGGTACAGGTAAGGTAGATTATTTTGCCTTGCGGGGCCAGGCGGGTGAGGGCGGCTTCCAGAATTTCCGTCTGGGCGGCGGCGAGTTTTTGCAGGTCTTCCGGCTGGCGGCGCAGGCGTATTTCCGGCCGGCGGGAAAGGGTGCCCAGGCCGGAGCAGGGCGCGTCCAGCAGAATGGTGTTGAAAAGCCGCCCGGCTTCCAGCGCGTTAGGGCCGCTTCCGGCCAGTTCCTGCACGGTGCCGGCAAGGGTTTGGGGCATAAGTTCCTGGTTCAGGCCCAGGCGGGCGAAGTCTTCCGGCAGGCCTTTCAGGCGGCTTTGGGACGGGTCACTGACCAGGCCGACTTTAACGCCCATTTCTATAAGGGCCAGGCTTTTGCCCCCGCGCCCGGCGCAGGCGTCCCATATTCCTTCGGGCCAGGTTTGCGGTTCCAGGGCATAAAGGGCTTCACAGGCGGCGGCGCTTTGTCTGCTGAGCCGCCCTTCCTTGTGCCAGGGGCGCGGGTTCAGGCGCGAGGCCTCGCCAAGGGCCACGCAGCAGTCGCCTATGGGCAGGCTGCCCGCTTCCTGCAACAGGTTGTGGCGCAAATTCTTCCAGTCCGCCTTGTGCGGGTTTACGCGCAGGCCCACCGGGGCGGCATTCAGGGAAGCGGCCAGCAGGGTTTCGGTTTGTTCCGGCCCGTAAGAGCTGTCCCATAGCCGCAAAAGCCAAAGCGGCACGGAATAGAAGTTTGCCCGGCCCTGTTCCGCATTGCCGCCCGCATCCGCAATGTAGGCTTCCAGCTTGAAATAGTCCTTATCTGTTTGCAATGAGCGCTGGAAGGAACGCAGCACCCCGTTGGCCACCTTGCCAAGCCCCGCGCCAAAGCGGTTGCGCGCATGGCCCGCCGCCCAGTTGGCAACGGCGTAGTCCGGGCTGCGCAGGTGGGCGCTTTCATAAGCGGCCATTTGCAGGGCCAGGCGCATTTCTTGCGGCAGGCCTTCCGGCTTGCGCACAAAGCGGCGCAAAAAACTTTCCAGCCGCAGCCAGTGGCGCAGAGAACCGTAAACCAGTTCCGTGCAAAGGCCCTTGTCTGTGGGCATAAGTTCCGGGGAAGCCAGCATGCCCTCAAGGGCGGCCTGAGAATCCTGCCCGGCAATTATAAGCTCAAGGGCCGCAAGGGCGGCCACTCTGGGGTCGTGCCGGGCTTTCAGGGCCAGGCCGGAAGCGGTTTTTTTCATTTATTTTCCTTGGGATTTTTTGGAATATTTTTCTGGGGGAAATGATTTCCCTCAGGCCCCCTCGGCAGGGGGTTATAAATTGCCGGGGTTTCCAAAGGGCATCATGCCCTTTGGCGGTGGGGTTTGGGGAGGCGGCGCCTCCCCAATATTATTTTGTGGCTTTATGAAGCAGCGCAAGGCCTCTTCCACCTTGTCCAGCGGCACGGTGGTATCGCAGCAGGGGCCGAAGGGCCGTTCATTCAGCACGCCGAACACCGGCAGGGGGTAGGTATCCTGAATGCCGCTTGAAAGGTCGCGTTCACAGGCCACGGCCACAATCAGCCCGGGGCGGCGTTCCACCACAATGCGCCGGGCAATGGTGCCGCCGGTGGCAATGGCGATGCCCACGCCGTAGCGTTCACCCAGTTCTATGATGCCGGCCATGCAGCATTTGCCGCAGCGTTTGCAATTTTCCACCCGGTTGTTGATGCGTATTCCGCAGCCGCTCCATTGCAGGCAGTGCGGCAGCAGAATGAGAATTTTTTCCGGCGGCTGCGTGTGGGCCATGTTCTGCACCAGTTCATTGTTCACCTTGATGAAGGAACGGCGCACCTCAAAGGCGGAAATGCCGCAAGCCCTGGCAATAAGCTCCATAAGCGGCAAAAAGAACTTTATGGCCATGCCGCGCGTCTTGCCCGCGCCGGGCAGGCGGCGGTTTGTAAGAATTTGCAGCACCAGCCCGAACGCGGCCCAGCTTATGGTCAGTATGATCAGGCCAAAAATAATGGCCGCGATGTAAGGCACGGAAGGGTGAATGTTGCTGAAGCCGATATAAGGTATGCCCCAGCCCAGCACCAGAAGCAGGGAAAGCAGCAGGGAACTGGCCGCGATAAGGCCAATGAACAGACGCTTGCGGGCGGTATCCAGCGGGGCGCTTATATCTTTTACGCCCGCGCCGTGTGCCCCGGGGGTGACGGGGGTGCCGTGTGCCCCGGGGGTGCCGGGTGCGTTGGGTGCGCGGGTCGCGCCGGGCGTAACCGGTTTTATTTCCTTGAGCTTGCGTTCAGTCATGATTTTTTTGGGGCAAAAGATCCGCGCGGCATCAGGCCGCCCCACGGGCGGGCTGGCGCAACGCCGGGCCAAGTATGAAGTAGAAGCGGGTAGCCAGCCAATCCATAACCAGCGCCGGGCCTACGTTATATTCCAAAGATTCCTGCGCTTCGGCCAGGGCCTCGTCAATCATGCGCTGGCGGGCCGGGGGCAAGGCGCTGAAGGCCAGAGAAAGCGGGGTGGATGTTGCCCCTTCCGGGTTGGAAAGGGCCTGCGCCAACGCCTGACGGCAATTGGCAAGAATGTGCAGGGCCAGCTTTTTATCCAGGCTGCCCTTGCGGGATGTGCGGTCCATCCAGCCTTGCCCGGTGCGGGCCAGGTGCAGCATGGCTTGCGCCCATTCCACGCTTTCTGAAAACTGCGGGCCTTCCAGCAACTGGTCTGACCTGGGCCAGGGCAGGGTAAGGATCCATGAACGGGAAACCAGGGTGGGCAGCAGCCGTTCACGCTGCGGGGCCAGCAGCAAAAAAGACGTGCCGGGGCGCGGGTCTTCCAGCGATTTCAGCAGGCTGTTGGCCGCGACATCGCCCATGGACTGGGCCTCACAAAAAATGACCACGCGGTAATTGGCCTCACGCGGGGGTTCACCCAAAACGGAACGCAATTCGCGCACGCTGTCTATTTTTATGCTTTCTGTCCGGCCATCAAAAAAGAAGCAATCCCGGTGCAGCAGGCCGATCATGCGCAGGCATGCGGAGCATTTCAGGCAGGGCGAGCATTTCAGGCCGGGCTGCGCGTTGACGGCGGAATGGACAGGGGCTTCGCAGTTCAGCAGGGCGGCCCAGTACAGGGCGGCGTGCAGGCGTTCGGCCTCTGTGCCGCCTTCAATCAGCAGGCTTTGCGGAATTGTTCCGAAGCGGTTTTCCGCCTGTTTTGGCAGGCTGGCTACGGGCTGTTCCGACTGGTTGGGCACGGGTTGTTCCGGCTGCCCGCCCGGCGTTTGTCCGCCCGGCGTTTGTCCACCCGGCGTTTGTCCAGTGGCGGCATTCCCGGCGGCGGCATTCCCGGCAGCCGCCAGGGCCTGAAGCTTGCGCAAGGGCGCGTCCATCCTTGGGTCGGCGGCCAGGGCGCGTAGCGCTTCTGCCGTTTCTTGCGGGTTCAGGCCGCTGGGGCCTTCATCCTCTATGGGCGCGGCTTTGCTTTTTTTGGTGGTTGCCTTGGCCATATCGCTGTCTGCGCCGGGTTATATCTTGAAGGTTTGCGCCCTGTCCGGCCCGACAGAAACAATGCTTACCGGCACGCCTACCAGCTCGTTCAGCCGTTTGATGTAGTTTTGCGCGTTTTTGGGCAGGTCATTGAAGCTTTTGGCCTGGGAGATATCTTCCTTCCAGCCGGGCAGGCTTTCATATTCCGGCTTGGCCAGGGCCAGGGCGTTTTCCCCCTGCGGGGGGTAAAGAAGCTTTTTGCCGTTTACCGTGTAGGCGGTGCAAAGCTTTATTTCATCCAGCCCGGTAAGCACGTCCAGCTTGGTCAGGGCTATTTCCGTCATGCCGCTAAGGCGGCGGCTTTCACGCAGCAGGGGGATGTCCGCCCAGCCGCAACGCCGTTTGCGCCCGGTGGTCGCGCCAAATTCCGCGCCCTGTTTCTGCAAATATTCGCCCGTGGCGTCATTAAGTTCTGTGGGGAAGGGGCCTTCACCCACGCGGGTTACATAGGCCTTGGTTATGCCGATGATGCGGGTAAGCTTCCAGGGGGCAATGCCCGCCCCGGCCGGGGCGCCGCCCGCAACGGTGTTGGAAGAGGTAACAAAGGGGTAGGTGCCGTGGTCAATATCCAGATGCACGCCTTGCGCCCCTTCAAAAAGCACCTTGCCGCCCTTATTGGCGCATTCTTCAAGCGCCGCGCTGACGTCGGCCAGGTAGGGGATAATCTTTTCCCGCACGGGTTCCAGCGCGCGCATGACATCTTCCACCGAAAGGGCGGGCTGGTTGTAAAGCGCGAACAGGGCGTTTTTTTCCTTCAGGGCGCGTTCCACCTTGCGGCGCAGCAGGGCAGGGTCTGCAAAATCGGCGGCCCGCACGCCAATGCGCGCGGTTTTATCTTCATAACAGGGGCCTATGCCCCGGCCGGTGGTGCCTATTTTTACGGCCCCGCTGGCCGCTTCCCGCGCCTGGTCAAGGGCTTTGTGGTAAGGCATGATGATATGCGTTTTATAGCTTATTTTCAGACGGGCCGGGCCTACATCCACACCCTGCCCGGCAAGGGCGTCCACTTCTTCACAAAATACCACAGGGTCAAGCACAACCCCGTTGCCTATCAGGCAGAGTTTGCCGGGGTGGAGTATGCCGGAAGGTATAAGGTGCAGAACATACTTTTCTCCACCCACAATAACGGTGTGCCCGGCATTGTTGCCGCCTTGAAAACGGGCCACCGCGTCAATTTCCGGGGCAAGCAGGTCAACAATTTTGCCCTTGCCTTCATCACCCCATTGTGAACCGACAATTACTATATCGGACATTTTTTTATTCTCCTTCTTAATACAACCGCCTTAAGGCGGGCGGGCGGCAATGCTTGCCCGCTTCGGCCATGCGGCAGGGCAAAGCCTTTTTCACCTGAGACAGCGTTTTTATAATGCCTGAAAAAAGCCTGTCTGAAAAGACTTTTTCGCGGCAACGGTAAATATAACCTAACATATTGGTTTTTAAAAGCAAGGGAATCATTTGCAAGACTAAAAATAATAGATTATTATAGTTGGTATGCGTAATACTTGCCAACCCATAAAGCCCAAAACCATTATTACCGCCCATATCAGCGCGGATTTGGACGCGCTTTCCTCCATGGTGGCGGCGGGCAAGCTGTACCCGGACGCCGTGCTTGTAAACCCGCCGCGTAACGAGCAGCGCATTGGCAACTACTTCACCGATAGCATAAGCTATTTTTTTGATTTTCATCAGGCGCGGGATTGCGACTTCAGCCAGGTGGAAACCCTGGTGATGGTAGATACCCGCCAGCGTGGCCGGGTTTCACACATAGACCCGGTATTTTCCAACCCCGGCCTGACAATTCATACCTATGACCACCACCCGGACGCCCCCGATGATGTGCGGGCCGACTATTCCGTGGTGCGGCCCTGGGGTTCCACCACGGCCATTCTGGTGGACATTTTGCGCCAGCGCGGGGTGGAACTTATACCGGATGAGGCCACCATGCTGGGCCTTGGGCTGTATGAAGATACCGGCAACTTTACCTTTCAGTCCACCACGGAACATGACCTTGCGGCGGCGGCCTGGCTGCGCGGTTTGGGGATGGATCTGGACGTTATTTCCAGCCTTTCCAAAAATAAATATACCAGCACGCAGGTGCAAATTTTGAATGACCTGCTGGAAAATGCCGTTACGCATGAAATAAAGGGCATTCCCATTGTAATTACCGAAGCGCGTATGGAAAGTTACGTGGACGATGTTTCCGAACTGGTGCGCACGGTTATTGAAATGGAAAAGATTCAGGTAATTTTCGCGCTGGTGCGCATGGGCGACCGCGTGCAGATAATTGCCCGCAGCAGTCTGCCCGGCAAGGTAAATGCCGGGGAAATTTGCGCGGCCTTTGGCGGGGGCGGGCACAGCGTGGCGGCGGCGGCTTCCGTAAAAGACAAGACCATCGCGGAAATTCGGGAAGAGCTGAACGTGCTGCTGCTGGCCAACATACACAGCGGGGTGCTGGTTTACGACAAAATGACCAGCAAGCCCCGCGTGCTGGAAGAAGGCCAAAGCATGGCCTCGGCGGAAGCCATGATGCTGCGCTTCAACCTGAAGGCCGCGCCCGTGGTGGCGGAAGGCACCATGCATTGCGTGGGGTATCTGGAATATCAAACAGCGGCCCAGGCCATCAACCACAAGCTGGGCAACCAACTGGTGGCGGAATATATGAATACCCGGGTGCAGACCGTAAAGACCAATTCCAACCTTTACCCGGCTATGGAAATTATTTTAAGCCAGCGCCAGCGCCTGGTGCCGGTGCTGGATGAAGCGGAAAACGTGGTGGGCGTGCTTACGCGCACCGACGTTGTGAACATGCTGCTGGATGAAACCGTGCGTAAGGGCGATGATGAAGGCGCGGCGAGCAGCGGCGGCCACCGGGAAAAAAATGTGCGTGACGCCCTGAAGGCGGGCCTGCCCAAACACATTTACCAGCTTTTGGAGCTGGCCGGTAAAATAGGCGATGCCCGGCGCGTGGCCGTGTACGTTGTGGGCGGCTTTGTGCGCGACCTTTTTTTGCGTGAGCGCAACCTTGATATTGACCTTACGGTGGAAGGAGACGGCATAGCCTTTGCCCGCGCTCTGGGCGAGGAATTGAACGGGCGGGTGCGCACCCACCCCAAATTTCAGACGGCCATTGTCATTTTCACCAATGAGCGGGGCGAGGAACAGCGCATAGACGTGGCGACCGCGCGGCAGGAATATTATGAACGCCCCGGCGCGTTGCCCACGGTGGAAACTTCTTCCGTCAAGATGGATTTGTACCGCCGCGACTTTACCATAAACGCCCTGGCCGTGCAGCTTAACCGCGCCCGCTTTGGCGTGGTGGCCGATTTTTTTGGCGGGCAGCGCGACATCAAGGAAAAAAACATCCGCGTAATGCATTCCCTGAGCTTTATAGAAGACCCCACGCGCATCTTGCGGGCCATACGTTTTGAACGGCGTTTTGACTTCCGCATTGTGGCGCAAACGGAAAAGCTTATCAAAAACTGCTTGCGCCTGAATATGCTGGAATCTTTTTCCGGCGCGCGCCTGTTCAATGAACTGAAGCATGTCTTTGACGAGGCCTACCCCCTGCCCTGTATGCGCCGTATGGAACAGCTTGGCGTGTGGTCGGCCATTCATCCGCTTTTGAAGCTTACCCAAACCAGGGAAGAACTGGCCCAGGCCGTGGAAGAAGTGCTGAACTGGCACCGCATGCTCTATAGCCCGGAAAAGCCGGAAAACTGGGCCGTGTACCTGGCGGCGCTCTGTTCCGGCCTGAAGTATCAGGAAATGTCGCAGGTGCTTACCCGCTTCGATTTTGCCGACAAACACCGCCACGCCATGCTCCAGCAAAGGGAACTGGCCCGTAAGGCCATAAACCACCTGGCCGCCTGGAAAAAGGAAGGCGGCACCCGCCTTTCTGAACTGCACAGCCTGATAAGCGGCGCTTCCCTTGAAAGCCAGCTCTTTTTGCTGGCCGGCACGGCGGATGAAGATTTGCGGCGAGACCTTTCCAACTATATTTCGCGGGTGCGCGGCCTTAAGCTGGACATTGGCGGGGAAGATCTTATATTTATGGGGATAAGCCCCGGCCCTTCTGTGGGGAATATTTTGCAAAAAGTTTTGGAAGCGAAAATAGACGGCCTGGTCACCAGCAAGGAAGACCAGCTTGAATTTGCGCAAAGCCTGTTTGGCGACTACGCGGAAAGGCCGGTCAGCCACGAGGTGCTTTCCGGACGCACCTGATGTGCCGGAGCTGGCGTACAGGGGCGAGGGCACAGGAGCGGAAGCATTCATTGCTGCCGTAAAGCGCCGGATCGGGCGCGCCTTTTTGCCATGTGACCAAACTCTTTAAAGCCAAAAATTGAACCAGATGAAAGCAAGGTAAAAATTATGCGTATGAAAAAATTTTTTGCCCCGGTTTTGCTGCTGTTGTTTATTTTTTCATCCGCTTGCCCCGGCATGGCGGCGGAAGAAGCTTGCCCAACCCCCAAAGGACAAAAAATTGATTTTACCGTGCCGGAAAATGGCCGCGTGGTAAAATCCCTTTATTATGAACCGCCCCTGAACCCCGGCCAAAAGGCCCCGATAATTGTGTTCAGCCCCGGCCTTGGCGGCACCTGCCAGGGTTACGCCTATTTGGCGGAAGGCTGGGCCCTGGCCGGCTATTATGTGTTTGTGCTGCAACACCAGGGCAGCGATGATGCCGTATGGCGGCCGGTGGAACACGGCAAGCGGCTGGAATCCATGCGCAACGCGGCAACGGTAAAAAACCTGCTGAACCGCCTTGAAGACGTAAATACCGTGCTAAATGAGCTGGAAAAGCTGAACGCCGACAAAACCGGCGTTTTTTACCAGCGGCTTGACCTTGACCGCATAGGCCTTGGCGGGCATTCCTTTGGCGCGCTTACCACGCAAATTATTGGCGGGCAGCTGCTGCCCATGGCCGGTGACAAATACCGGGACAGCCGCGTGAAGGCCGCCCTTGTGCTAAGCCCCAGCTACCCGCAAAAAGATTTGTTGATGGAAAACCCCTTCGGCAAGGTCAACATCCCCTGGATGCTGATGACAGGCACCGAAGATGTTTCCATATTAATTAACCGCAAGGCGGAAGAACGCTTGAAGGTGTTTGACGCGCTGCCCGCCGGGCACAAATACCAGCTTGTCATAAACGGCGGCAACCA
>JAVBMP010000064.1:0-9447 GCA_031552315.1 Desulfovibrionaceae bacterium
ATGCCGCGTTACTGACTGTGCGCAAGGTAAAGTTGGGCCTGGGCAAGGAAGGTTCCATTGAAGTCCTTGATTTGAGGCCATTGCACAATGGCCTTTTTGCTCTTTTACTGCGTCGTGCTTCGTCCCGCGCGAAGGTCATATATGCTTGAATATACTCCCTCCGCACGGAACAACGGGACATGGGCACTCCTTGTAAAAGAACAAAAATTCTCATTGTGCAACGGCCTCATTTACGCATGAAGCCGGAAGATATTGACGCGCTGGTGGACGGCAAAAAATACCTCCCCGGGTATCATATGAACAAAAGACACTGGGTTACAATTTGCCTTGACGGTTCCACCTGCCAGGAAGAAATTTTTTGCCGCATAGCTGAAAGTTTTGCGCTGGCCTTGAAGTGACACGTCCGCGCAACGCCGCAGGCAGACAACGCTTGACGCCCATTGCGCAATGGCCTCCAATGGAGACTGCACAATGGGCGTCAAGCGGGTATTTCCAAGGCAAACCGCTTCAGATTGCGCGGTTTATATAAGCACTTCGCCGTGTTCCGGCATGGGAATAAAGGTGTCATTGGCGGGCTGCGGCAAAAGTTCCGTGCCAATGCCCTGGTTGGTGAACAGTTCCAGCAGCAGGCAGTTTTCCACCCGGCCATCAAGTATCATGGCCTTTTCCACCCCTTCCTGCACGGCCTCAAGGCAGCACTTCACCTTGGGGATCATGCCCGCGCTTATGGTGCCGTCGGCCAGCAGGGCCACGGCGTCCGCAATGTAAAGTGAACGTATAAGCTGCTTTTCCATATTCAAAATGCCGGGCACGTCTGTAAGCATAAGCATGCGCTTGGCCTTAAGGGCCATGGCGACAGAGGCGGCCACATCATCGGCGTTTATGTTGTAGGTTTCACCCTGGGCGTCAACGCCAACCGGGGCGATTACCGGGATAAAGCCCTGCCGGGTCAGGGTGTGCAGCAAATCCGTCTGCACGTGGGTCACTTCCCCAACTTTGCCAAGGTCAATAATTTCCGGGGCCTTGGAAGCTTCGCTGATAACCATTTCCAGCTTGCGGGCCTGCAAAAGCTGGCCATCCTTGCCGGAAAGGCCAACGGCCCGGCCCCCGGCGGTGTTCAGCAAGTTCACAATTTCCTTGTTGATTTTGCCTACCAGCACCATTTCAACCACGTCCATGGTGGCGGAATCTGTAACGCGCATGCCCTGGCGGAAAGATGCCGGTATGTTAAGCTGATCCAGCATGGAATTGATTTGCGGCCCCCCGCCATGTACAATGACCGGGTTCATGCCGATATATTTCAGCAAAACCACGTTCAGGGCGAAGGAACGCTTCAAGGTTTCATCAACCATGGCGTGCCCGCCGTATTTGATGACTATGGTTTCACCCCGAAATTCCCTGATGTAGGGCAGGCATTCAATAAGTATGCGCGCTTGTTCCTGTTGCAGATTCATAAATCCCCCGTGATTAAATTGGCCGGTTGTTAAGGTTGAAAGGTTAAAAATTATGATGTCAGGTTCCGCAAAGTGGTGTAAAGCCGCCCCAGCAGCGGGCGGGCATAAAGTTTTACCCGGTCCAGCAGCCAGGCGGCTTCCTTGTCTTTGGCCTTGAAGCGTTTTATGCGCAGGGGCGAGGCGGGCGGGTTTACGCCGTATTCTGTGGTGAAAAACAGTTCAAACCCGGCTTCTTGCCCAAGTTCAAGCGCCAGGTCGTCATACGCGCCCCAGGGCCAGCAAAAGGTCTTCACGCTGTGCCCAAGGCCCTGTTGCAGGGCCTCGCGGCAGTGCATAAAATCGTCCAGCACGCGGGCGCGGCGGTCTTGCGGGCTTTCATAAACCCCGGCCAGATCCAGCCGGCCCTTTTTGCCGGTTGAAGGTTTGGAATAACGCGCGGCCAGGGCGGCCAGCCTTTCCCGCCCCGCCTCGGACTGAAAGAAGGCCCAGGCCCTGGCCTCGTCTTGCGGCACCAGCTTGCGCAGTTCATCCACAAAGGCCGTGTCCGGCAAAAAGGCCGGGTTGGCAAGGGACGGCGCCTTTTTCAGGCAGGGCAGGCCCCAAAGGTCGGCATGGCGGGCATGGTAAAAGGTGCGGCGCTGTTCCCCGGGGCAGGCAAATTCTTCCGCCTTGTAGCACGGCCCGGCAAACACGCTGTCGTGCCTGCGGGAATGGGCCGCCACGGCCATGCCTTCCGCTTCCATCCTTCTGGCCTCTTCCCAGCTGATGAACAGGTCATGCCGCCTGGCATAGCCCAGGGGGCCGTTTGGCCCTTCCATCGGGCGCATGGGGGCATCCACGGGCGGCAGGTCTTCCTTGCGGCATTTCCCGGCCCAGACATCGGCCAGGGTGGGGCGGCATTCGCCGTTATTATTGGGGCTGTATTGTTCGCCACGCGCAATTCCACCACCTTGCCCAGCGTCAGCTTGCCCGGCCCCATCACCTTGCCCTATGCGGTCAATTGTGGCAAAAATTACCCCGGCGTGGCCGTATTTGCGCAATATGGGCCAGGCGTGGACGTAGTTGTCCAAAAAACCGTCATCAAAGGTGAACAGGCAGGATTTTTCCGGCAGTTTTTCACCGCGCAAAAAGTATGCTTCGGCCTCTGCCAGGGTTACGCCCCGCCAACCGGCTTCGGCCAGCACGCGGCAATGTTCCTCAAACCGGGCCGGGCTTACGGAAATGGGGTCTTTAAAATTGCTTACATAGTGGTACATCATTACCGGCAGGCTGCTGCAAGACATATTTTTTACCTTTTGCGGACGGGAATGCTGTTTTCCCGGTGTTTCAACGTTTATTGGCTCTAAGAGACCCTTGACTATATCTTTTGTCAACTTATTTTTTCAATGTGAATGTGGCAGCAAGACTGTTCCATTTTCAACGCTCGATTCGGAGAACCATACATGGCTGTAGAGTATAAAGACTATTATAAATTGCTTGGCGTTGAACGCAAGGCCTCCAAAGAAGAAATAGGCAAGGCCTATAAAAAACTGGCCCGTAAATACCACCCGGACCTGAACCAGGACGACAAGGCGGCGGAAGCCAAGTTTAAAGATATAAATGAAGCTTATGAAGTACTGAAAGATGATGAAAAACGCAAGCTTTATGACCAGCTTGGGGCAGATTGGCAGCACGGCCAAAACTTCCAGCGCCCGCCGGGGTTTGAAAACTTTCAGTTCAATTTCGGGAATGGGGGCGGCGGGGCCGGCGGCTTTCAGTCTTCAGACTTCAGCGACTTTTTTTCCAACCTTTTTGGCGGCGGCGGGCGTAGCGGCGGCTTTAGCGGCGGCTTCGGGGGCGACCCTTTTGGCGGCTTCAGCCAGCGCCCGCGCCGGGGAAGCGATGTTGAAAGCCAGCTTAACCTTACGCTGGAAGAGGCCGCCAAAGGCGGCAGCAAAACCATAATGATTCAGGGCGGGTCTTCACTGGAAGTGAAAATTCCCGCCGGGGTGAAGGAAGGGGCGCGCATACGCCTGGCCGGCAAGGGAGAAAGCGGCCCGGCCGGGGCGGGCGACCTGTACCTGCGGGTAAAATACCTGCCGCACCCCAATTTTACGCTGGATGAAAACAACCTGGTTTATGACCTGCAACTGGCCCCGTGGGAAGCCGCCCTTGGTGTAAAGGTGCGCATACCCACCCTTGGCGGCGAGGTGGAACTGAATATACCCGCCGGCAGCAGCAGCGGCAAAAAGCTGCGCTTGCGTGACAAGGGCCTGGGCAGCGGGGCGGACAAGGGCGACCAGTTCATACGCATAAACATCCGCATGCCGGAAGAACTTGCGCCGGAAGAAAAAGCGTTGTGGGAAAAATTGCAAGAAATATCCACATTCAAGGCCCGGTAGGGCCAAATACAGGGTTTCCAAAGGGGGTTACCCCCTTTGGCAGGGGGGCTGGGGGACAGCGTCCCCCAGCGGGTTCCAAGGCCCTGCTACGTGGGATCTCTTGGCCGCCGGAGGCCTTAAAATATTAGGGGAGGAAGTTTTATGGATTTGAAAAAGTTTACGGAAAAATCACAGCAAGCGGTCATAGACGCGCAAAGCATAGCCATAAAATACGGGCATCAGGTGGTGGATGCCGAACACCTGGCCCTAGCCCTGGTGCAGCAGGAAGATGGCCTGGTGCCGCGCCTGCTCACGCGGGCCGGTTATTCGCCGGAAGCTTACGCCAACGCCATTGTGGCGGAGCTGAAGAAAAAACCTTCAGTCAGCGGGCCGGGGGCGGAACAGGGCGAACTGGGCATAACCAACCGCCTGCGTCAAATTCTGCTTAAAGCGCATGAAGACGCTGTTCAGATGAAAGACGAATACGTCAGCGTGGAACATATCTTCCGCCGCTTGGCCACGGAAGGGCCTTCCACCGGCATAGGCAAGGTGAACAAAGACTTTGACCTTACGGAAGAAAAGGTGCTTACCGCCATGAGCCAGGTGCGCGGGGCGCAGCGCGTAACCAGCCAAAACCCGGAAGACAGCTACGAAGCCCTTAACCGCTATGGCCGCGACCTTGTGGACGCCGCCCGCAAGGGCAAGCTGGACCCGGTTATCGGGCGCGATTCAGAAATTCGCCGGGCCATACGCATTCTTTCACGCCGCACCAAAAACAACCCGGTGCTTATTGGTGAGCCGGGCGTGGGCAAAACCGCCATTGTGGAAGGCCTGGCCCACCGCATCCTGAACGGCGACGTGCCGGAAGGGTTGAAGGACAAAAGCCTGTTCGCGCTGGATATGGGCGCGCTTATAGCCGGGGCCAAGTACCGGGGCGAGTTTGAAGAACGCCTTAAGGCCGTGCTGAAGGAAGTGGAGGCCTCCAACGGGCAAATCCTGCTGTTCATAGACGAACTGCACACCATAGTGGGCGCGGGCCGCACAGACGGCGCCATGGACGCGGGCAACCTGCTGAAGCCCATGCTGGCGCGGGGTGAACTGCACTGCATCGGCGCGACAACTCTGGACGAATACCGCAAATATATTGAAAAAGACCCGGCCCTGGAACGGCGCTTCCAGCCCCTGCTGGTGGAAGAACCGGGCACGGAAGACGCCATTTCCATCTTGCGCGGCCTGAAGGAACGCTTTGAGGTGCACCACGGGGTGCGCATTGCCGATGCCGCCATTGTAGAGGCCGTTACCCTTTCCACCCGCTACATCAGCGACCGCCGCCTGCCGGACAAGGCCATAGACCTTATTGACGAGGCCGCGGCCATGATACGCACGGAAATAGATTCCCTGCCTACGGAACTGGATGAAATACGCCGCCGCGTCATGCAACTGGAAATTGAACGCCAGGCCCTTGGCAAAGAGGCGGACGCGGCCTCGCGTGACCGGCTGGAAAGGCTGGAAAAGGAACTGGCCACCCTGAAGGAAAGGGAGGCCAGCTTCATGGCCCGCTGGGAGGCGGAAAAATCTTCCATCAACACCATACGCAAGCTGAAGGAAGAAATTGAAAAAACCCGCCGCCTTATTGAAGATGCGGAACGTTCCTACGACCTGGCCAAAGTGGCCGAGCTGCGCTATTCCACCCTGCTGAATCTGGAAAAACAACTGGCAGAGGCAGAAAATATTGAAGGCCAAAAGGCCGCCCGCCTGCTGAAGGAAGAAGTGCTGCCGGAAAACATAGCGGAAATTGTGGCCCGCTGGACAGGCATACCTGTTACCCGCCTGCTGGAATCGGAAAGGGAAAAACTGCTGCGCCTGCCCGCCACCCTGCACCAGCGCGTTGTGGGGCAAGAAGAAGCCGTGGACGCGGTTTCTGAAGCCGTGCTGCGCGCCCGCGCCGGGCTTTCTGACCCGCAGCGTCCCATAGGTTCCTTCATCTTTCTTGGCCCTACCGGCGTTGGCAAGACGGAACTGTGCAAAACCCTGGCCCAGGCCCTGTTTGACAGCCAGGAAAATATGGTGCGCCTTGACATGAGCGAATACATGGAAAAGCACGCCGTTTCCCGCCTGATTGGCGCGCCCCCGGGTTACATCGGTTATGACGAGGGCGGCCAGCTTACAGAGGCCGTGCGCCGCAAACCCTACAGCGTGGTGCTTTTTGATGAGGTGGAAAAGGCCCACCCGGACGTGTTCAACACCCTGCTGCAAATACTGGATGACGGCCGCCTTACCGACAGCCAGGGCCGCACCGTGGACTTCAAAAATACCATTATAATCATGACGTCCAACATAGGCTCCGCCCGCCTGCTGGAAGGCATAATGCCCAACGGCGAATTTGCCGAGGGCGTGCGTGAGGAAACAATGGGCGAACTGCGCCGCCACTTCCGCCCGGAATTTTTGAACCGCGTGGATGAAGTGGTGCTTTTCCACCCCCTGCTGCTTGAACAAATCAAGGGCATTATTGAAATTCAGATGCAGGGCCTGCGCAAACGCCTGGCGGAACGTAAAATAAACATTGAACTTAGCCCGGAAGCCATAAACTTTATAGCCGAAGCCGCCTACGACCCGGTTTACGGCGCGCGGCCCATAAAACGCTACCTGCAACAAAAGCTGGAAACCCCGCTGGCCCGCAAACTGATAGGCGGTGAAGTAAAAGACGGCGACAGCGTAGTGATAGGGGCCGGTGCAGACGGCTTGAAGATTGCTGTAGCCGAAGGGCAAAAGGCCATGTGACAAGGCCATTGCATAATGGCCTTGTCACGGGGAAGTGGGCGGTGTTGCCTCCGGCGGGCGGGGCGCTGCCCCTGCACCCCGCCCAAGGGGGTGACCCCCTTGGGGAACCCCTGTATAAAATAATCGTGGCCGATTTTCGGCCACGATTATTTTATAGGTTGGCGAATAGCCAGGCTTACCAGCATTGCCGGCAAGCAAGGCTGGTGGGAAAATCCACATCAAAAAGGCGTAGAAAAATATCTGTGCCGTCCACTATGGAACCATCCATCAACTGCAAGTCAATGCGCTGTTCGCAAAAGTTTTTAAGCACAATGGCCTCCCCTTTGGAGTAAAGCATAACAATATCTTTACCTTGAAGATCCCAGACAAGATCGTTGGCGTCAAAGGTAAAGGCTACTATTGCAACGCCCGTAAGTTCCACAATTTTTTTCTCTCCTGGCGCGGGCGGGTTCACGGTGACAATTTTTTCCGGCCAAACCTTGGCGTAATCCGGCCCAGGCAGCCACAGGGTTTTGAAAGGGGAATCCGCAAGGTATTCCAGGTGGGAAAGCATATCCAGCTTCGCGCCGCTGGAAAGAGTTACCTCAATGCGCTGCTTCCGGTAATTTTTCAGGAAAAGTTTGCCGCCAAAGCCGTCCGGGGCCTTTATGACCAGACAGTTGTCTTCAATTTCTATCTTTGCGGAATGTAGAGAAAAATTCAGTTTTATGGAACTGACCCCTTCAAGGTCAATTATTTGGCTAACCCCGGCATCCGGCATTTTCAACAGAATGGATTTTTCCGGTATATTTTGTTGCGGCGCGTTTGCTTGCGGCGCTTCTGGCTGGCCCGCCTGACCTTGCTGACCTTGCACTTCCTGCCGGGGGTCCCCCGCAGAGGCGGACGCAACCAACGGACAGGCCAGCGCAAGCGCCACCGGAAGCAGCAGGGTAAGCAGGCCTTGCCTGCAAGGGCGGGGTAGTTTCAGCTTTATCACAGCATTCTCTATATTCCCGGCATTCGTCCCCGTGGAAGGTTAAACGCCCGGTTCAAATTCCGGTTTCCAGTTCATCAAAGCTTAGCCCGGCCAGCAGTTCCGCGCCATCCAGCACAGTGCCGTCCGCAAGGCGCAGGGCCGGTTTGTGTTTACGGTAATCTTCCAGCACCAGGCGGGTTTGCGGGTTGTTGGCCGCCATCAGCACAAGGTTGTTCCCGTCAAGTTCCACCAGGGCTTCATCCAGCGCAAAGGCCAGGCGCAGCTCTTGCGGCTTGGCGCCTTTTTTATTCAGGGGCAGGCGGGTTTCCTTGCCTGGTTCCGGCCAGTCAAGCACAAGGGGTTTGGTCATAAGGGCGCTCCTGTTGCGGGCCGCACGTGTCAAAAAGGCTTGCCGGGCAACAATATAACAATTGTCCCGCGCTTCAAAGTGAAAAAACTACCCTGAACCCGCAAAGGTTCAGGGTAGTTTATGCATTATTCGTGCCCGTCCGCGCAATCTGTGATAGGGCTACAGGCGTACAGAACGTACAAGCTGCGCGGACGGGCCGGGAAGGCGTTGTTCGGGCCATTGCGCACGGCACGGTAAAGGGGCATTGCGCAATGGTCTGTGTTATTCGGTCATAAGCTGGCCCATAAATTCGCGCAGCTGGTCAAAAAGCTTCTGGCCAATTTCCGGGTGCTTGTCCAGCACGTTTTTAAGCTGGAAGCGGTCTGTCTTGCGGCTGTACAGTTCGTCTCTGTCCGGGCACTTGGCAATGCTGCCGGGGGTGCAGGTCCATTGGCCTTCACCGTCTTGAGAGGCGGCCTTCAGCATGGCCTTTTCTTCTTCGCTCATGGTCGGGGCAATGCTGGACTTGGTAAGGCCAACATGCGCGCCGTGTTCATAAACGGCCTTGCCCAGTTCCGCCAGGCCCTGGGTGAGGCTGAGCTTGCGCAGCCAGTGCACATAAGACCATTCTTCAGTAATGATGGACCAGGAAAAGCTGTGGTAACCGGCAATGGCGAAGTCACGCACCTTTTCAACCTGGCGGAAGGCGATGGGCAGCAGGCTTTTGCCCTGGTGGAAGTCGCGCACGCCAAGGCCAAGCCAGTCGCAAACCGTGGGGGCCACGTCGCAAGACTGGGCAAAGGCGTTGGTGCGGCCCGGTTTGATGCCGGGGCCTTTTACCATCATGACGCCGTGCACCAGTTCTTCATACGGCCAGGGGCGGCACTTGCGCATAATGCCGTGGCCGTGTTCACCGTTGCCCATGGGTTCACCGTGGTCGGAAACCAGCATGACCATGGTATCTTTTTCCAGGCCAAGGCGTTTGCAGTTGTCCATGAAGTAACCCAGCCAGGTGTCGCACAGGGTAACATTTTCCGCATAAAGCATGCGCACATGGTGCAGTTCTTCTTCCGTAAACAGGCCGTTTACATCGCCCATGATGGGCAGGAACATGTCCTTGCCCTTGTAGTCCGGGTTATAGGGGCACTTTCTTTCCGGGTCGTACACGGAAGGGCTGTCCCACGGTTCATGCGGGTCAAAGCTGTCTATGAACATGTAGAAGGGCTTGTTCGGGTCGCGTTCTTCCAGGTATTTTATGGACTGCTTCAGCACGCGGGCCACGTTCTGGTCTTCACCCGATTTCCAGTACTGGCGGTTTTTCAGGTAGTTGCGCAGTTCTTCATTGTTGCTTTCAATAATGCCGTGGGCCACCAGTTTTGGGGCGTCGCGCACAATGTGGTCTTCAATAAAATCTTCCGGCTTGTAGTGGATAAGGTCGTCTTTTTGGTAGAACATCTGGTCAAGTTCATGCCCGTGCAAAAACCACACCTTGTCAAAACCGCGGCTGTAGCCGAACTTGGGCAGGCGGTTCGGCGGGCTGTCAAAAAT
>JAVBMP010000144.1:0-20826 GCA_031552315.1 Desulfovibrionaceae bacterium
CGCGGAACAGCGTGACCCGGCCAGCCGCGTCATAGGCGGTGGTGTTCGTGCAAAAAGGTTTTTCCGGCGCGTCGGTCATGGCCCAGTCTTCCCGCACCAGGCGGCCCGCCTTGTCATAGGTGAAAGTGACCAGTTGGTTCAGGCTGTTCCGCTGCGTTTTCAGGCGGCCGGCGTCATCATAGGTGTAGACGTTCTCGGTGCGAATGTACTCCTCGCCCCGGTAGAGATCCTCGCCGACCACCCGGCCCGCCGCATCTTCCCGCGCCACATAGCGGAACGACGCCGCGCCGTTTTCAGAGCTTTTTTCGTCCCGCGCGCCGTCATGAAAAAACAGCGTGGTGTTGATGTCGTATTTCATGACCCGCGCGCCCGCATGGTCGCGCGTGCTCGCGTTCCGCAAAAGCTTTCCGTCCGGGCCCAGGATAAATTCGGCGGAATACAGCGGGCGCTCGGCGTCCCGCTTCACCAGCTCGCCGTTCTCGCCCTTGATTGCCTCATACTGGTACAGCCGCACATGGCGCACCTTGTCGCGCAGGCCGGGATCACCCCGCCAGGCGAGCATGCCTTCGCTTGAGCACAGCCAAGGGACGTCTTCCGGAGATTCCAGGCCGTTTTGGGCATGGCCGTGAAGGGGAAGCAGCAGAGCAAAAAGACACGATACAAAAGCAATGACTTTCATGGATATGTAAAAAACGCGAACGTCCATTCGCCAAAAGTAAAAGTAAACGACACACCCGCAACGGCGCCGAAGCCGCGCGTTCCCATGGAAATCATCTCAAGCGTTCCGGAACGGCCGTTGGAGCGGGTTCCCCCTTCCCCCGGCGCGGCCCCGCACACGCAAATTCGCCCAGGCGGACGGCTCCGCCGCCGAAGGCGGGTTAGCCGTGCCCCTCATTATAGTCGTTCAACATGCCGGCGAACGACAAGGCCCCGTCTTCCATTTAGCCGCGCGGATTCAGCGCCATGGCCGAAGCGGCGAACGGGGAAAAGCCCAGGGCCAGAGGGCGTACCGCAAACGGCAAGCCCAGGCATTGCCGCAAAATACGCTTTAACGAAGCGGAACAAATACGCATGGCCCCTATTTACGCTTATTCCCCGGAAGTGCAAGCGGTAAAAAAATAAGCAATATACTAAAACTATTATAGATAAATTGATTCAATAAGAAAGAACCACGCCCAGGCGCGTTCCCGCGTGGAATATGTTGACGTAACAATACTGTCTAATTGAGTTTTTTCATCCGTCCGTCGGCAATGGTCAGGATGCGGTCCGCGTTTTTTTCAAGGAAGTCCCGGTCATGGGAGACAAGAAGACGCGCGGCCGATATGGGCTTAAGCGCTTCCGCCAGCCGTTCGGCGGTTTTGGGATCAAGGCCGTTGGTTGGCTCGTCCAGCAGCAGCGCCTCGGGTTCCATGGCCAGCACTCCGGCCAGGGCCACCAATTTTTTTTCTCCGCCGGAAAGCCGGTGGGAGAAGCGGCCTTCAAGCGCCGCCAGGCCCAGATCACGCAAAGCCCGGCGAGCGCGTTCCCGCGCCTCGTCACGCGGCAGGCCCAGGTTCAGGGGGCCGAAGGCCACATCCTCAAGCACGGTTGGGCAAAAGAGCTGATCGTCGGCGTTCTGGAGCACAAAGCCGACATCCCGCCGCAGGGCGCGGAAATCCTTTTCCACACGCAGCGCCCGGCCATGGAAGAAAATAGTGCCATGCCGGAGCGTTTCCAGACCGACGATCAGGCGCAGAAGCGTGGTCTTGCCGCTTCCGGTCGGGCCGTACAGACCGATGCGCTGGCCCGGGTGCAGGGAAAAGTCCAGATCCTGAAAGAGCGGCGCCTGTTCCGGGTAGGCGAAGGTCAAGCCTTCAAGCGCGAAAATGGCGGCGTGCGCTTGCTCAGACACAGGCGTACCCCACGCGGACGTCGCAGAGGATGAGCGTCGCCAGAAACGCCAGGGCCAGAACGACAAAGACGGCATCGGAAATGCGGACGCGGAAGGCGGCCATGGAGGGAAAGCGCCCGGAAAAACCCCGCAGCAGCATGGCTTCGTGCACCCGGGCCGAGCGATCAAAGCCGCGCACAAAGGTCATGCCGAACAGGGTTCCGAAGGTCCGGTAGGCATGCATGCCCGTCCGGGGGACAAAGGCGCGCAGTCGGGCGGCGGCGGCCAGCCTGCCCCACTCGCCCGCCGCCGTGCCGGCATAGCGCCAGGAGAAGAGCAGGAGGAAGACCAGCTTGCGCGGGCAGCCCAGGCATTCCAGAGCCTGCCCGAAGGTGGCCGCGTCCATGCTGCAGATCAGGGCGATGCACAACAAGGCCATGGCATTGGCCTTGAGCGTGACCAGACAAACCAGTCTGAGGCCCTGCGCGCTGATCTCCAGCGGCCCCCACTGCCAGGCCGCCCCGCCGCCCGCTGTCATGGGCACAAACAGCCAGAGGAAAAGCAGGAACAGATTGACGATCGCCAGACGCTTCAGGGCCGGACGCAGGGGCGGCCGGCTCAGCCCGAAAAGAATCGCGGAAAAAGCCAGCCCCAGGCAGGCCGCCTGCCAGCACCGCAACGCGGCAAGGATGACGGAGCAGGCCAAAGCCACGGCGACGCGCACGCGCGGATCAAGCCGATGAATGAAAGAACGCCCGTGGGCAAAGGGCTGCTCAAACATCATGACTTCCCAGATTGGCCAGATTGGCCAGAGCGGCCGGATCGGTCAGACAGGCCGGGCCGGCGCCGGAACCAGACGACCAGTCCGGCCAGGCCCACCAGCCAGCCTATGCCGCCGATGACGTCGCGCGGGCCGGGGTGACTCATCTCCGCAAGCGCGCGCCGGATGGGAGCGAGCTTTTCATCCAACAGGGCGTTAAGCCGCATGTCCAGGCTCGCGTCCAGCCGGGCTTCCAGGCCGGAACCGAGCCTCTCGTCCAGCTTTCTGTCCAGAGCTTCACCCAGCCGACGCTCAAGCTCACGGCCGTCAAGGCTGAAAAAATCCGGCAGGTCGGAAATGCACGGGAGCGAATCATACGGTGGAGCGGAAGGCGGAAAAACCGTCGCCGCGTTTCCGGGAACAACCGGCCCGGCCTTGAGTTCCTCGGGTTCGATCAGCCATTCGCCCAAATGCCCTTCGCCGGCATTGACGCGCAAAAGCAGGCCATGGGCGGCCAGGCGGGCCTTCTCCGGCACCGGAAAGCTGAGCAGGCCGCTGTCATCCGTCAGGCCGCCGGCCAGGGCCTCGCCGGTGATCGCGTCCAGGGCGTCCACCCTGCCTCGCCGAATGGGCGCGCCCCGGCCGAAAGAACATTCCACCCGCACAGTTCCGTCTTCCACAAATGCGAAAACATTTGCCCGGTGCGCCCATGCCGGATGCGGGCCGAAAACCGGCCCGGCCAGGAAAAAGACCGCCAGAACAAGAGCACAGCGAACTTTCAGCATACAGGCCCCCCCTGAAATCCGGCAAAACGGAGCATTTCCGGCCTGACCCGGGCGATGAACGAAACGGACAGGGCGGTGAGCAGCCCTTCCGCCGCCATCACGGGCAGATGCGCCGCAAACAGGACCTGCGCCGCCCGCGTAAAGCCTTCATCGGTAAAGGCGAGGGCCAGCGCGGTCAACAGGGCCGCTCCAGCCACCGAAAGCGCGCCGCAGCAAAAAGCGCCGATGGCGCGTCGCGTTTCCGTTCCGCCCAGCAGCGGGGAAAAAAGCCAGGCGCAGGCCACCGCCGGAAAAGCCATGTTGAACGTATTCACGCCCAACACGGTAAAACCGCCATACGAAAATAACACCGCCTGCAAAACCAGCGCGGCGAAAATGGCCGGAAAAGCGGCCCGGCCGAGCAATATGCCGAGCAACCCGTTCAGGATCAGATGCGCATTGACCGGCCCCAGGGGAATATGCACCAGCGAGGCCACGAAAAAGGCCGACGCGAGCATGGCGGCGATCATCAGCCGCCGTTCATCCAGCCCGCGCAGGCCAAAGGCCAGGCCCGCCGCCGCAAGCGCGCCGCCGGCCGCCAGCACCGGCGGGGAGAGAATTCCTTCGGCGATATGCATCGGGCTTGGCGCTCCTTGCTATCTTTTCACCAGCGGATCGGAAAATTCCACCCAGAGCACCGCGCCAAGCTCCACAGGTTTGGCCTCGCCCGCCCGTTCCCTGGTTTCAGGGGCCCGACTCAACGCGGCAAAGCCCCACCAGCCGGCGAAGGGCGCGCAGTAGGTGAATACGCCGTTATCGTCGGCCTTCACCACCTGGGTGACAAAGTAGCCGTTCGGCGCTTCGTACTTTTTCTCGCGGTTATAAAACTCCACTTCCACTTCCGCGCCCGGCGCGGGCTTGCCGTCCAGCAGCACCCGCCCCTGGAACACGCTGCCGGCGTAAATCGCGAACGGCCGGGTCAGGGGCACGATTTCCGCGCGCAGGCCCAGGGGAATGTCCCAGCCCTCCTCGCCGCCGAAAGCCGCCACCACGGTTTTGGTATAGTGGATGATGAAGCAATCCTCCGCCGCCTCCCAATACGGCTCGGGTTCCATTACGAACTGGTGCGCCCCGGGCCGCGCCAGCGCGTAATCGATTACCCATGCCTGCTCGCCCAAAAATTTCGCCGTCTTCAAGGATGGAGTGAGGTCGGTTTCCGCGCCGCCCGCAAAAACGCGGAACGATGCGGGTTTGACCAGGGCCATGCCGCGCAGTTCCATAGGGTGGGCGAAGGCCAGGCCGATCGAAATCCGAGCGTCTTTTTTTTCCCAGACCGTGGACGCGGACGGGATGACCATGCCAAAATGGGCGAACAACGAGGGTGAGAAGGAAAAAAAGAAAATAACGCAAAAAAGAAAGGCTTTGACCATGCTTGAATCTCCCCGCCCCGCGGTACTCACCATAATTATCTGAAGAATATGCCCCGCCGCTTCGTCTTTCGTAGCACGATTTTTAAATTCGTAGCAAGCGGTCTCGCGTGTGGAACACCAAACGAATTGTATCCTCACCCGTATCCGACAGTGGCGCCGCTCTTAATCACCCGTCAGACCCCGCGCTTCCAGCGGCCAGACGTGATCTTCATGCCGGACATCCGTAGGACGCTGAAAATTCAACCTTACAGGCTAGATACCAATACCTTTACAATTTCTGTGGTTTTTATAAAAATGCATGATAGCAGCATTACTATTATTATTGGACTACTATTTATATCATAAATAATACAATAAGTACATATATAGCATCATACCCTGTTATATTTGATTTTTAAAAAAATCACTACCGACATCAACATATAAATTTACTAAAATCATGTATATAAAAAAAATATCCTTAAAGGCAATCGTTTATTTAATTTTATCGCTTTCTTTTTGCACATTGCTTATTTATGCCGCAATTCATCACAAACTTATCGCTGAGAAAATGGACAGCGAGCGGCTGATTATAGAAAAAAGCAATAAGATAAATAAAATAATATCAAATTTACTATACAAAACGCAAACCCTTGCCGCGTTTGTGATTCAAAGTGAAGGCCAGATAAAGAACTTCAGCCGCGTTGCCCGGACCATCGCCGATGACCCGGCGATTCTGAACCTCTTCCTCGCCCCGGACGGCGTGGTTTCCGACATCTATCCGCGGCTGCCGGAAAATATGCGGGTACTCGGATTTGATCTGCTGGGCGAGGGCGACGGCAACGCCGAAGCCCGCATGGCCAAGGAGCAGGATCGGCTGGTTTTCAGCGGGCCTTTCCAGATGGTCCAGGGCGGCCAGGGCCTGGGGGGCAGACTGCCGGTCTGGCTTGAGGAGCCGGGCGGCGGCAGACGCTTCTGGGGTCTGGTGGGCGTCACCCTGAAATATCCGGAAGCTCTGGCCGGAGCCGGCCTGGACTCGCTGGCGGACCACAACTATGCCTTCGAGATATGGCGGATCAGCCCGGATAATGGCCAACGGCAGCGTATCGCCGGATCCCCCGACCTGCACCGCGAGAACGAACGTTTTGTCGAACGCTACATTCCCATGTTCAATGCGGGGTGGTATTTCCGCATCTGGCCCATCCGCGCCTGGTATGAATATCCCGAGAACTGGCTGCCGATTGTCGCCGGGCTGTGCATAAGCCTGCTCATCGCCTTCATTGCCCAGAAAAATCACGCCCTGAACATAGCCCGACGCAGGCTGGAAACCATGCTCCGCACCGATCCGCTGACCGGCCTGCTGAACCGGCAGGGATTATTTCAGGAACTGAACGGGCTGATCGCCCGAAATCGGCCCTTCCAGCTGGCCTACCTTGATCTGGATTATTTCAAGCAGGTCAACGACACCCACGGCCACAACTTCGGGGATCGCGTATTGACCGAGTTCAGCGCCGTATTGAAAAAACATCTGGGCGACACCCATGCTCTCGCGCGCATCAGCGGCGACGAGTTCATTGTGGCCTGCGCCGGCGAGGCTTGTTCCCGGGAAACGGAACACCTATGGGAAACGATCGGCCGGGAATTCAGCGAAGCCGTCTCCTCAGCCGGCGGCCACGACATCCCGTTGAGTTTCAGCCGGGGTGCCGCCCTGTTCCCACGGGACGGCGCGGCCGTCGACAGCCTGATATACTGCGCGGACGCGCGAATGTACCGTGAAAAAAATAAACGCTATGCCATGGAAAAGCGGCGGCGCGCCGGTGATGTCATGGTCGGGCGCTCGGATGCGGTCTAGCACGGGGGCAGCGCAGCGCAGAAAAAACAGCGGGACACCTCTCATGAGAGGTGTCCCGCTGTTTTTTTTTGGTCGGAGCGACACGATTTGAACGTGCGACCCCCTGCTCCCAAGGCAGGTGCGCTACCAGGCTGCGCCACGCTCCGTCGTGACCGGGAAGCATGCTATAGCCGCTTTTTCACCCCTCCGCAAGCCAAAACAGGCCAGCGGCCCGAGCAAAGGACGCGGGAACACCGGCTTTATTTCGCGCATCCTTCTATTCCGCTCTTGACCGGCGCAAGCGGCTCTCGTACAAACAGCCATGCCCAAGTCCGCGCCTTCCGCTTCCCCCGTCCCCCAGGGCGATCATGGCGGCGATATCCAGCAGATCGCCCGGCTTCTACATGTCGAGCCCTCGGCCGTGCTGGATTTCAGCAATAATTCCTTCATTCAGGCGCGGGACATCACCGCCGGCATTGTCGCCGGCGTGGACCCGGAATTCGACCATTACCCGGACCCGGACTGCCTGGCCCTGCGCGAGGCCCTGGCCCGGCATGAGGCATGCCCGACGGCCGAGCTGTTGCCCGGCAACGGATCGGCCGAGCTGATCTGGCTGGCCCTGGCCGCGCTCAAGCCCCGGCGCGCCGCCCTGATTGGCCCGGCCTTTTCCGAATACCGCCGAGCCTGCGAAGGGCTGGGCATCCCCTATACGGTGGTCGCCCCGCCCGAAGGCCGCGTGCAATGGTGGCCGCAAAGCCGGCCGGCCCTTCCGCCGGACACGGATCTGGCCATCCTCTGTTCGCCCAACAATCCCGGCGGGCATACCTGCCCGGATCTTGCCGCCAGCATTGCGGCGCTTGACTGCCCAGCGATCTTCCTTGACCTTGCCTACCGCGATTTCCTCGGCCCCGGCCCCCTGCGCGCCGGGCACACCTGGGCCGCCCTGAAAAAACCGCAGCGGCGCCTGATCTGCCTGCACAGCATGACCAAATTCTTTTGCTGCACCGGCATCCGCCTGGGCTACCTGACGGCCGACCAGGTCCTGCTGGCCGACATGCGCCGTAGACGCGCCGCCTGGATGGTGAGCGCCTTTGCCGCCAACGCCGGCATCGCCTTTCTTGACCGCTTCAAGGACTATTGCGCCCGTCTGCCCTTGCTGGAGCGCGATAAAGCCGCCCTCCGCGCCGTTCTTCAAAACAGCGGCCTGTTCCCGGAAATCCTTGACGGCCCCAGCTTCCTCCTCGCCCGCGTCAACGCCGGCTTTTTCCCCGGCCGCCCGGCCGCCGCCGCTCTGCGCGCCGAACTGGTGGCCCGTCGTATTCTGGTGCGCGATTGTGACACCATTCCCGGCATGCCGCCGGGCTATGTCCGCCTCCAGGCGCGGGGCGAAAGCGATAGCGCCGCCCTGGCCGACGCCCTGCGCGAAATCGCCGGCTGAAGCGGTCACGCGCGCCTTCGCCAGCGGAGAACCCCCCTGCGCTCTCGCTGAATTCCGTATAGACCGCATGAAAAGGCATATGCCTTTCCTTTTCGCGTAAGCGTATACGCCGCGCGCATGAATCGGGCGTCAGGGCATATGCGGCGGGCATGTCCAGCCATGGGATAAGGATCGTCCCTTCACGCCCCATTCCGCCTTTGAGCAAGAAATAGCGCGAAGGGGCGACAAGGCGAGGAATGATACGGCGAACCGCCCCTTCGGATTTCCCGGGAGGGCGGCTTTTTTTTACTTTCAGATGGCAGCCGTTGATCAGACCGTGAAAGGCGATAGGCATTTTTTCCGGATCCCGCCCGCGCGGACGGGAAATCCGGACCTTTCGCCGTTGAAAGGAGCACAGCCGCCCCCATATTTCCATCTACTCTTTCTTCTCTTCCTTGGCCCAGGAGTCGCGCAGCGTGACCGTGCGGTTGAACACCAGCTTGCCCGGCCCGGAATCCGGGTCCACGCAGAAGTAGCCCAGGCGCTCGAATTGCACGCGCGCACCGGCAACGTAATCTTTGAGCGACGGCTCCGCCCGCGCCGTGACTTCTCGCAGCGAGTCCGGGTTGATGTAATCCAGGAAGGTCGTGCCTTCAGGCGTCACGTTCGGATTTTCCAGCGTGAACAGATGATCGTACAGCCGCGCGCTGGCCTCCACCGCATGCGCGGCCGAAACCCAGTGCAGCGTGCCCTTGACCTTGCGGCCGTCCGGCGTGCCGCCGCCCCGGCTTTCCGGGTCATAGGAACAGATTATTTCTGTAACCTTGCCGTTGGCGTCGTGCCGCACTTCCTTGCAGGTAATGTAATAGGCGTAGCGCAGGCGCACCTCGCGCCCCGGTGAAAGGCGGAAGTATTTGGCGGGCGGGTTTTCCATAAAGTCGTCACGCTCTATGTAAAGTTCACGGGCAAAGGGTACCTTGCGGCTGCCCATGCCTTCATCTTCCGGGTTCAGGGGCATGTCGAACCATTCCACCTGGTCTGCCGGGTAGTTATCGATAACTACCTTTACCGGGTCTGTTACCGCCATAAGGCGCGGGGCTATGCGGTTAAGGTGTTCACGCACGCAAAATTCCAGCATGGCGAAATCCACCACGCTGTCCGCGCGGGAAACGCCTATGCGGGCGCAAAATTCGCGTATGGCTTCCGGGGTGTAGCCCCGGCGGCGCATGCCGCTAAGCGTGGGCAGGCGCGGGTCATCCCAGCCGCGCACATGCTTTTCTGTAACAAGCTGAATGAGCTTGCGTTTGGAAAGCACGGTGCGCGTAAGGTTAAGGCGGGCAAATTCCGTTTGTTGCGAGCGGTAAAGGCCCAGGGCTTCCAGCACCCAGTCATAGAGTTCACGGTTATTTTCAAATTCCAGGCTGCACAGGGAATGGGTTATGCCTTCCAGCGAATCTGAAATGCAGTGGGTGTAGTCGTACATGGGGTAGATGCACCACTTGTTGCCGCTGCGGTGATGTTCCACATGGCGTATGCGGTAAAGGGCCGGGTCGCGCATGACCACATTGGGCGAGGACATATCTATTTTGGCGCGCAGCACATGCTGGCCGTCTGCAAATTCCCCGGCGCGCATGCGGCGGAAGAGGTCAAGGTTCTCTTCTACGCTACGGTCGCGGTAGGGGCTGTTTTTGCCGGGCGCGGTAAGGGTGCCGCGGTATTCGCGTATTTCTTCGGCGCTAAGGCTGTCCACATAGGCCTTGCCCGCTTTGATAAGCTGTTCCGCCAGTTCATAAAGTTTTTCAAAATAGTCGGATGAATAGAACTCGCGGTCTTCCCAGTCAAAGCCCAGCCAGCGCACATCGGTTTTGATGGATTCCACAAACTCCGTGCTTTCCTTCAGGGGGTTGGTGTCGTCAAAGCGCAGGTTGCACTTGCCGTTATATTCTTTGGCCACGCCGAAGTTAAGGCAAATGGATTTGGCGTGCCCTATGTGCAAATATCCGTTGGGTTCCGGCGGGAAGCGGGTATGCACGCGCGCGTTGAAGCGCCCGCTGGCGTTGTCCGCGTCAATAATATTGCGGATAAAATCTTTGCCGGGTTCCCGGTTGCTGGTTTCAGGCATTTTTTCCTTGCCGTTTTCCATATATTGTTACCTCTAGAAAAGGAGTTTTGAAAAGTAAATCCATGCGCTGGGCAGTATGCCAAATAGTTTGGCGCAAGTCTACCTTATTATGCGCAATGCCCCAATTGGGCAACGGCCCTGATACGGCCCTAACTTGTTTCCTTTTCCAGCCCGGAGACAAAAAAGTCTTTTTCTCCGGCGAATTTTGCGTCCATGGTCTGGCGCAGCAGGCGCGATATTTGCCGGCTGCTGCCCAAAGAGGAAATTTGCTGCAAAAGCCCGTTGCATTCTTCCGCGTTGCTGTGGCGCACAATGTGTTTTATGGCCGGTATGGCCTGCGGGGTTACGGAAAGGGCATCCACGCCTATGGCCAGCAGTACGGGCAGGCAATGCGGGTCTGAGGCCATTTCTCCGCACAGGCATACGGTAATGCCCGCCCGGTGGGCCATATCCACCGTATAGCGTATGGCCCGGATAATGGCCGGGTGCAGGGGCTGGTACAAATAGGCCACGTGTTTGTTGTTGCGGTCTATGCCCAAAGCGTACTGGATAAGGTCATTGGTGCCTATGCTGAAAAAATCCACCTCTTTTGCCAGGTAGTCGGCAATAAACACGGCGGAAGGCAGTTCTATCATTATGCCCAGGGGCAAGTCACGGGCAAAGGGCTGGCCTTCGGCCTCCAGTTCCTGCCGCACTTCATTCAGAATGGATTTTGCCTGCTGCAATTCACCCAGGCCGGAAATAAGGGGGAACATTATGGCGGCGTTGCCGTGCGCCCCGGCGCGTAAAATGGCCCGCAACTGGCGGCGGAATATGTCCTGGTGCCGCAGGCAGAAGCGGATGGAACGCAACCCCAGGGCCGGGTTTGGCTCTTCAAGGTTTTTGGCGTTGGGCATGATCTTGTCCGCCCCAAGGTCAAGGGTGCGGAAGACCACCGGGCGCCCCCTGGCCGCTTCCAGCAGGAACTTGTAGTCCGCGTACAGTTCCTGTTCCGTGGGCGGTTCCTCTTTGTACATGAAGCCAAATTCCGTGCGGAACAGCCCCACCCCTTCCGCGCCCTGGGCATCAAGCGAGGCCGCTTCATCCGGTATTTCCAGGTTGGCGTAGACCGCAAGGCGGAAGCCGTCTTCCGTTTCCGCCGGGAAGCGGGCGTTTTTGCGAATGCGTTCCCCAAAGGCGGTGAAGTTTTCCCTCAGGCGCTGGTACTGTTCCAGTTCCGCCGGCAGGGGGTTAAGCACCACTTGCCCTTGCAGGCCGTCTACAATGATAAGGTCGCCATCCAGCACGGCCTCTTCCAGCCCGGTTACCCCAACTACGCAAGGAATTTGCAGGCTGCGGGCCAAAATGCCGGTATGCGCCGTCTGGCCGCCCATTTCTGTGGCAATGGCCAGAATGCGTTCTGGAAAAAGGGCCAGGGCGTCCGCCGGGGTAAGGTCGTGAGAAATAAGAATGTGCGGTTCTTCCGGCTGGGGTTTGCTTTCTTCCCCCACAAGGCGGGCGATAATGCGGTCTGAAACCGCCATTACGTCACGGGCCCGTTCACGCAAATAGTCTGACGTCATGCTGTTGAAGGTGGCGCAAATTTTGGCCGTGCTTTCTTCAAGCGCCAGTTCCGCGCTCATATGTTCGCTGTTTATAAGGCTTACGGCCTGAGCCGCCAGCTTGGGGTCGCGGCAGATCATTATGTGCGCGTCAATAATGGCGGCCTGTTCGCTGAGTTCTCGCGGTATTTTGTGCCTTACCTCGCTGAAGTCGGCCGCTACCTGGTCTATGGCCCTGTACAGGCGGCGGGTTTCACTTTCCAGCAGCTGGGCGGGGATGCGGCGGCGCAAGGCCTTGCGGGGCAGACGGCGGCGCGGGAAAAAGGCCTGGCCTATGCCTATGCCGGCGGAAACCGCAATGCCGCGCAAGACAAGGCGGCGGGAAAAATTCATGCCCGCGGCCCCGGCGCATTCCTGATCCTGCGCCGCACCATAACGTTCTGCCTGAGCCCGTTCCGGTTGCACCCGGTTCAGGCTGTTTTGAACGCCCGGCCCGGCCTGAGGGCCTGCCGTATTTTGCCTGCCCGGCGCGTTTTGCCTGCCCGGCCCGAAGGCCTTGAATCCCGCAGTCATCAGTAATCCATTGTTTTAGAAGGTTGAAAAAATTCGGCAAGGGCCTGTCCGGCTTCATGCGCATCGGCCCCCCGGCACATCAGGGTAAGTTCCGCCTGATGGGGCGCGGCCAGCGAAAGGATATCCAGAATACTTTTGACGTCCACCGCGCGGCCCTGCCAGCTAAGGCTGATTTCCGCGTTGAAGTTCTGGGCGGTTTGCGCCAGCAGGGCCGCAGGGCGGGCATGAATGCCGTATTCGTCCTGCACGCGCACTTGCGTTTCAAAAATATTTTCAGATGAGTGCGTCATATATTCCATTTATAAAATGTTTGTCAGCAAGGTGATGGCAAGCAACAACAAGGCCAATGAAATAATGCGCGGGAAATGCCAGCGCCAGGAAAGCAAGCCCACAAGCCCGGCCACGCCCAGCGGGCCAAACCACAAAAATACCGGGGGCAGCGACGCGCTTTGGGCATCCGCGCCTTGTCCGTTTAAAAATATATAATAAGAAAGCATTAACAGCAATAAGGCATTAAAAATTTTCAGCCAGTCGCCCTTGTTTATAAGGTCCAGCCGGTTCAGATAGTCCAGCACCTTAAGCCCCCGGGTGTAGCCCAGCCAGAAGGAAATAACCCGGAACAGCTGACAGGCCAGTATGCCCAGCAGCAACAGGGCCAGGGCCAAACCGGGGCGCCCAAGCATGATAAGCAGGCAGAAGAATAAAGACAGTGATATGGCCAGGCTGCCGGAAAAGAAGGAATCCCCCAAGCCGGAAAGGCTGTTCAGGGTGGTTTCCTTCAGGCCGGTAAGCAGCTTGGGCGGAAAAAGCCCCTGGGCCACGCTTGATTCCAGGTGTAAAAAGGCCCCCATGAACAGCGGGGCCCACAAATAATGGCAGTTGTGATAAAACACATAGCGCCGGCAGGCTTCAGAAAAGCCCCCGCTTTCCTTGTGAATATATTCCAGGCCGGGGGCCATGGCGTGTATAAACCCCAAATTTTGCATGCCACGGGTATTGTGCCCGGCGTTTACCAGGTAACTGCGCAAAAAGCAGCTGCGTAGTATGCGGAAGGGGATTTTTTGCACGGCAACCTCAAAAACAGGTATTGCGCAATGCGCAACAGAAAATTGTTTCACGGGAAAGCAGGTAGCCCGTCAGGCAGGCGGCATTTGCTACTGTTCTTCCGCGTGTTTTGGGAAATAGGCAAAAATTTCGCCAAGTTTCAGGTTGGCAAATTCCTTGTTGGAATATTCGGCGCGGATGCGCGTTATGCCTTCAATCAGCTGGTTTGATTTTATGCCGCATTCCAAAGAGGAATAGGCTTCTACAAACGCGGCCAAAGAATCGCAGCTTTTCAGCAAGGCGCCGTCTTTCGGGTCAAAGCGGTCGGCGTTGTAGCATTCCTGCAAGCTTGCGAAATCTGTTTTGCTTGTCTGCCCTTCGCAGCAAACGCTTTCCATAAATTCCGACCCGACTTCCAGCCCCAGATAATAGCCAAGGCGGGCCGCCAGGGCGGGATATTCCTTGCGCAGGGGGGCCAACACGCGCCGTTCAAGCTCGTCATTTTCATAGTTGCGTATAAGTTCACCCAGGCCGTCAACGGAATTTTTAACCGGGGATATGATGTCGCGGGTAAGCAGTTCCGGCAGGTCATGAAAAAGCGCGCAAAAGAAGTTGTTTACCACTCTGGCCTTGCAGGCCCCTATTTGCAGGCTGAAAAAGTAGGCGTAGGCGGCCACGATGAACATATGCCCCATGACAGAGCTTTCTGGTATGCGCGGGGTTTGCGACCAGCGCTTTTGGAAGCGCAATTGCCCGCAAAGCAGGGCAAAACGCCCAAGGGCGAACGACTGGTCTTCCCGCAGTTCCTTCACCCCGTTCAGCGAAGTGTAATGGTGGGTGAGCTTGCGGATAAAGTCTTGTTCAATTTCCCGTATTTCTTCATCAAAATGGTTAAGCGGGGCCAGCACGCGAAATTCCCAATAGCTGGCGTAGCTGTGCGCGGCGGCAAGTATTTTGGCCGCAAGGTCATCTTCCGGCGGGCAGCTTATGTAGTTGCCCAGCTTTTGCCAAAATTCCTCGCCTGTAGGTCGAAGGAACGGTTCAAGGCTGTTCAGCGCCCAGGCCGCCAGTTTTTTGTAATCTTCCGCGTTTTCCTTGATGCGGTAGAACACCGGCGGTTTGATGTCTGTAATGACCAGGCGCAAAAAGTAGTCAAAAAGGCCGCGTTCAATTACCGCAAGGCGCAGGTCAAGCGCTTCATCCGGGCTTAGCGGGCCGCTGTTCAGTTCACAAAGCGCCCAGGCCACAATCATTTTATGGGCCTGTTTGTCGGCTTCTATAAATTCCACGGGGCGCAACTTGTCATTCCAGCGCTTCATGTAGGAACCGGAAAAAATGTATTGCAAAAGTTGTTTATTGATTCCCTGCATTTTGTCCCCACAAATAAAAATTGCCGGTTACACGTTGCGGTGAAAGCGCATTTTATTCAAAAAAATTGGCATTATTTGCCTGCCAGGCAAGTTCAGGAAATTTTTAACTAGCTACAACCGGCTTGTTTTGCGGCCTGTTTACGCGCCGGGCGCGAAGCCCTTGGGGCCACGCGCGGGGCTAAAATAGCAAAATGCGGCAAACAGCAGTATTATTTTAAAATAACATCTTGAAATGTTTGCATAAAGCATGTTGCGCCATTATTCACAAAAAAATCTGAGCAAAAGGGTATTGCATTCCGTGTTTTCACAGGGTAACGTCCAAGCTTGGGCAGGTTTATGGCTGGCGCTACGTCTGCTTCCGCCAGAAAAAGTCTAGCATTTTTTCAGGCGCAGCCCAAGCGATATTTCAGGGTATATTTCACGGCGAACATTATGAGGTGATTATGCTGGAATTTTTAATTTTTGCCTGTGTGATCATGCCGGTGCTTCTGGGCGGGCTTGCCTTTTATACAGGCTCCATGCCCCACGGGCAACGCTTTTTACGCAAACGCCTGGTGCCCGCCGGCGCTGCCTGGGTAAGTATTTTCGCGGTGCTTACAGTCATTTTTGGGCCATTTGCCCTGTCATCCTCTTCCTGGTTTTCGCAGGTGCTGGGTTTTTGCATAGGCCTGCTTGAATTTGGTTTGCTGGCGGTGATTTTTTTCATCGGCTGGATGAAAAAAAACAAGTGGGTGCGCTGGCTGGCCCTGTTGCAACTGGGCGGCTTGCTGATGATGCGCTTCTTTTCCGCATCCACGCCCCAAAGCGTTTACCCGCGCCTTATGGCGGACGGGCTTTCTTTGACCATGCTTTTGGTCATTTCTTTGGTGGGCGCGTTAATCATAATTTATTCCCTGGCCTACATGAAGGTGCATGAACACCACCTTGGGCTGGAAAAAAGCCGCCAGCCGCGCTTTTTCGCCGTAATATTCATGTTTATAGGCGCGATGAACGGCCTGGTATTTTCCAACGACCTTGGCTGGCTTTACTTCTTCTGGGAAGTGACCACTCTTTGCTCTTACCTGCTTATCAGCCATGACGGCGGTGAAGTGGCAGAAAATAACGCCATGCGCGCCCTGTTCATGAACATGGTGGGCGGCGCGGCCTTCATCTTTGCCCTGATGTTTTTGGAAAAGAACATGGGCAGTCTTGATATGCAGCACCTTTTGGCAAGCGGAAGCGCAGGCAAGATAAGCCTTATTCCCTTTGCCCTGCTCTGCTTCGCCGGGTTGACAAAATCCGCCCAGGCCCCCTTCCAGAGCTGGCTTACCGGGGCCATGGTTGCGCCCACCCCGGTTTCCGCCCTGCTGCACTCCGCCACAATGGTCAAGGCCGGGGTTTACCTGGTGCTGCGGCTGGCCCCCGGTTATTCCGGCACCATGCTTTCCACGGTAATAGCCCTGATTGGCGGCTTCAGCTTTATCGCCTGCGCGGCTTTGGCCGCCGGGCAAAGCAACAGCAAAAAAATACTGGCCTATTCCACGGTTTCCAACCTTGGGCTGATTATCGCCTGCGCGGGCATCAACACGGTTGACGCCTATTCCGCGGCCATTTTCCTGATTATTTTCCACGCTGTTTCCAAGGCCCTGCTTTTCTTGTGCGTTGGGTCCATCGAACAGCGCCTTGGTTCCCGCGATATTGAAGACATGCGCGGGCTGTTTGCCCTTATGCCGCACACCGCCCTTACCATGGTCATAGGCATTATCACCATGATGATGCCGCCCTTCGGCATGCTGATGGCAAAGTGGATGGCCATGGAATCCGCCGTGACCCTTAGCAAGGCCATGCCCCTGGTGGTGTTCATGCTGGCGCTGGGCAGCGGCCTTACCATGTTGTTCTGGGGACGCTGGGCCGGCATGCTGCTTGGTTCATCTTCTGAAAAAATGGTGCTTACCCGGGAAGGGCGCGACAAGCGCATCAGCTGGCCCTTGCGCGCCCTGATGGCCATGGCCCTTGTTCTGGCCCTGCTGTTGCCCCTGCTGTATATGTTTGTGGTGCAGCCCATGGCTATAAACCTTGTGCATACCGACCCCAACCATGTTTATCAGGGCCTGTTCGCGAGCACCATGAGTTTGTTTTCTTTCTACCCCGTGCTTATTCTGCTGCTGCTGGGCTTCTGGGTGGCCTTCCGCATGGCGCGGCTGCACAGCCATTCCAAGCACCAGCAACCGTACATGAGCGGCATTCAGGCCGAGCGTGACGGGAAATCCGGCTTCATCGGGCCTATGAATACCTTTGTGGAGCCGACCTCCAGCAACTATTACCTGGCAGACTTTTTTGGTGAAGAGCAGCTTTCACGCAAGGTAAACCTGATTGCGGTAATTCTGCTTGTTCTGCTTTTGGGAGGGATACTGTAATGGGGACCTATTTTACCGCTCTGGTCTGCTTCCTTCTGGCCCCCTTCGCGGGCGGGCTGCTTGCCGGCATAGACCGCAAAATTACCGCGCGCATGCAGTCCCGCATGGGGCCGCCCTTGTTGCAGCCGTTTTATGACGTGCTGAAGCTTTTCGGCAAGGAACCTTCGGCCGTAAACCCGTGGCTGGTGTTTTGTTCCTACCTTTACCTGGTTTCTTCCGGCATGGCGGTGTTTTTGTTCTTTTACCAGGCCGACCTGCTGCTGATATTCTTTATTATGACTGTTGGCGCGGTGTTTCAGGTTGTGGGTGCCTTGTCGGTAAATTCACCGTTCAGCCAGGCCGGGGCGCAGCGCGAGTTTTTGCAGATGCTGGTTTATGAACCGCTGCTTATCCTTGCCTTTGTAGGCATTGCCGTGAAGGTGGGCGATTTCAGCATTGTCAGCATCTACAACCAGACTGAACCGCTTTTGCCCAGCATGCCGTTCTTCTTCCTGGCGCTTAGCACCGCGCTTACCATAAAGCTGCGCAAGTCGCCCTTTGACATAAGCGCCAGCAGCCACGCCCACCAGGAACTGGTGCGCGGCCTGCTTACGGAATATTCCGGCCCCCAGCTCGCCATGCTTGAAGTGGCGCACTGGCTTGACGTTGTACTGCTTATGGGGCTTTGTTCCCTGTTCTGGAGCACCAACGTCATAGGTATGGCCATTTTGCTTGTGCTTACCTACTTTGGCGAAATATTGCTGGATAACGTCATGGGCCGCCTTACCTGGAAATGGATGTTGCGTAAGGTGCTGGTGCCCTGCCTGGTGTTTTCCCTTCTTAACCTGGTCTGGCTGTACGCCTGATTTTGGGAGTAGATTATGGAATTTGTAAAAGGCTGTATGAACAAGGTGCAGGGGCTTATCAACGCCGCGCGGGTAAAATCCCCCTGGGTGGTGCATTATGATTGCGGTTCCTGCAACGGCTGCGATATTGAAGTGCTGGCCTGCCTTACCCCGGTGCATGACGTGGAACGCTTCGGCATAATCAACATAGGCGACCCCAAGCATGCCGATATTCTGCTGGTTACCGGCACGGTAAACCAGCGCAACCAGCATGTGCTGCGCAACATATATGACCAGATGCCGGAACCGCGCGCCGTAATTGCCCTTGGGGCCTGCGGCCTTAGCGGGGGCATTTTTCACGACTGCTACAACGTTATTGGCGGGATTGATAAAATTATCCCGGTGGACGTATATGTTTCCGGCTGCCCCCCGCGCCCGGAGGCCATTATTGACGGCGTCGTGCTGGCCCTGGAAAAAATTAAACAGAAAAGCAACCCGGCTTGAAGCCTGTTGGAGTAATTATGCTTGAAGCTACCGCCATCAGCCTGGATTCGCTTGTCAGCACTGCGCAAGGCATGTTTGACGAAGGCTGGCGTTTTCTTACCCTTTCCGCTGTGGACAAGGGCGATGAAGGCGTGGAAATTTTGTACCATTTTGACAAGGCCCTTGAACTGAAACATTTCCGGACGCGGGCGGCCAAGGGGCAGCCCATACCCAGCATTTCCGGCGTATATTTCGCGGCCCTGCTGGTGGAAAATGAATGCCGAGACCTGTTTGGCCTGGACTTCACCGACCTGGTGCTGGATTTCAACCGCACCCTTTATCTTGATGAAGTAAGCTCCAGCACTGCCCCGTTCTGTAAAATAACCGCTTACTCCAAAAAGGGCTGATTATGGGACGTACAATTATACCTTTCGGGCCGCAACACCCGGTTTTGCCTGAACCCCTGCACCTTAAGCTGGTGCTGGAAGATGAAAAGGTTGTAGAGGCCATTCCCGCCCTTGGCTACGTGCACCGCGGGCTTGAAGGCCTGGCCGCCAAACGTGACTTCCACCAGATGGTGTATGTTGTGGAACGGGTGTGCGGCATTTGTTCCTGCATTCACGCCATGTGCTACTGCCAGGCCATTGAAGGGCTTATGGGGCTTGAAGTGCCCCGCCGCGCCAAATACCTGCGCGTCATCTGGTCTGAACTGCACCGTATGCACAGCCACCTGTTGTGGCTGGGGCTTTTTGCCGATGGTTTCGGTTTTGAAAGCCTGTTCATGAACTTCTGGAAGGTGCGTGAACGCATCATGAACCTGAATGAAGCCACTGCCGGCAACCGCGTCATTATTTCCATCAACACGGTTGGCGGCACCAAAACAGACCTTACCCCGGAAATGTGCAAAAGCATTCTGGATGAGCTGGATATTGTGGAACAGGAATTGCGCCCGCTCTACAAGGTTATGCTGAACGACTATTCCGTTCAGGCCCGCACCGTGGGCAAGGGCGTGCTTAGCAAAGAACAGGCCCTGCAACTTGGCGCTGTCGGCCCGGTGCTGCGCGCCAGCGGCTGGGCGGAAGATTCCCGCATGCTGGGCTATGAAGCCTTTGGTGAACTGCAATTCGCCCCGGTTGTGGGCACAGACGGCGACTGCTACACCCGTTCCAATGTGCGCTTCCTTGAAGTGTTCCAGTCCATTGACCTTATCCGTCAGGCCATACGCGCCCTGCCGGCCGGTGAAATTGCCGTGCCGGTAAAAGGCAACCCGGACGGTGAAATATGCACGCGTGTGGAACAACCGCGCGGTGAACTTTTCTATTACGTATTGTGTGACGGCAACAAAAACCCGGCCCGGGTACGCATACGCACCCCTACATTCGCCAACATTCCGCCCCTGCTTGCCATGCTGCCCGGCGTGGAACTGGCCGATGTGCCGATTATTGCCCTTACCATAGACCCTTGCATAAGCTGCACAGAAAGGTAGGAGATTTTTATGCATATGCTTCCCGGCATTCTCAAAAATCTGGTGCGCAAGCCGGCCACCCAGCCCCACCCTTTTGTAAAGCGCGACGTGCCGGCGGCATACCGTGGCTTTTTGACCATGGATGCGGAAAAATGCATCATGTGCAGGGCCTGCTCCTTGAAGTGCCCCACCGGGTGCATTACGGTGGAACCGGCCAGCGGCCTGTGGCGGCGCAACATAATGGCTTGCGTGTACTGCAACGTCTGCGCAGAGGTTTGCCCGGTAAAATGTATTCACCTGAACAATTCCAGCACCCCGCCCATGGCGGAACGCCAGGTGCAGGAATACCAATGCAAACCCAGGGTGAAAAAGGAAAAGGCCGCCAGCGCGGAAGCCGCTTCCGAGGTGAAACAGCCTGAATCCGATGCGGAAGCCGCGCAAACGCCCGCAGAAGCGCCCGCAGAAGCGGAAAGCGCGCCGGTAAATGAAGCGGCGGACGCGTCCAAAGACGCGGCGGCGGGTGAAGCCTCTGGGAAAGACATGCCCGAAGGCGCTGCGGCAGAAGAAAAACCCAACAATTAGTTTGCTCATTGTCTTTACTAAAGGGCAAAAAGTCCATTGGACAATGGCCTTTTTGCCCTCAGATTGATGACAAACCCCGCAAGGCCGTGGTTTGTAAAGGCACGCCCGCTCCGGCGCTTTACGGCGGCAATGAATGCCGCCTACGCCTACGCGGCGGGCTGTTGACAAAGAGGACTTTGTCAACAGCCTCAGGGCAAAAAGTCCATTGGACAATGGACTTTTTGCCCTTTTATTCCATTTCTAAATAAAATATGCTACAATCATCTCAACAAGGAAGGTGATTATGGCACGTCCACCACGAGGCAAAGAGGTACTTCACATAGCGCGGCAACGCTTGGCAAAAACGAATGATGTGACCGAACTGCGCGTTCTTCA
>JAVBMP010000095.1:0-32809 GCA_031552315.1 Desulfovibrionaceae bacterium
AGGCGGCGCGGGCTACATAGGCTCGCATGCCGCAATGGCCTTGCAAAAATCCGGCTATGACGTCCTTGTTCTGGACAACCTTTCCACCGGGCATGCGGAATTTTTGCGCTTTGGCCGTCATGTTATTGGCGATTTGGGCGACAGGGCATTGCTGGAACAAATATTTTCGCAAAACGAAATCGCTGCTATCATGCACTTTGCCGCGTTCGCCTATGTGGGAGAATCTGTAAGCGAACCGGCCAAATATTACCACAATAACGTAATCAACACCTTCACTCTGTTGGAAACAGCGCTCAAACACAACGTAAAAAACTTTATCTTTTCCTCTACTTGCGCAACCTACGGCGTGCCAAATGTCATGCCGCTTTGTGAAGGCCACGAACGAAACCCCATTAATCCCTATGGCCGCACCAAGCTGGCTGTGGAATGGATGTTGGAAGATTTTTCCGCCGCCTATGGCCTGCGTTACGCCGCCCTGCGCTATTTCAACGCGGCCGGGGCCGCACCGGCAACGCTCAGCGCCGGAATAGGCGAATGGCATGAGCCGGAAACGCACCTTATCCCGCTGGTGCTGCAAGCCGCGCTTGACCCGGCCCGCAGCATCAAGGTATTTGGAGACGATTACCCCACGCCGGACGGCACCTGCATCCGCGACTATATTCACGTCTGCGACCTTGCGGACGCGCACATTCTGGCGCTGGAACACCTTTTGGCGGGCAAGCCGTCCCTGGCCTGCAACCTGGGCAATGGGAACGGATATTCGGTGAAGGAACTTATCGAGTGCGCAAAAAAAGTTACCGGCAAGCCCATCAGGGTGGAAATAGCCCCCCGCCGCCCCGGAGACCCGCCCCAACTGGTGGGCGATGCAAGCAAGGCCAAAAACGAACTTGGCTGGAAGCCAAAATTCGCGGATTTGGAAAGCATTGTGAAAACCGCATGGGATTGGGAAATCTCCAGGGTAAGCTAACCGCCATTTTTAAAGGAATTTTCCATGCAGTCCAACATTCCACCAGAGGTAAACCAGAAGCTTGCCCACATCCGCTCTTTTTTGCGGCGGGGTGAAGCCTTGCGGGCGCTTGAAAGCTTGTGCGTCTTGCTGGAAATTTATCAACCCCGGCAACTTATGCAACGCCCGCGCCTGGAAATTGAAGCCAACCTGCGTGACGTGGTTGGTGAACTGCAACAGCAGGCCCCAATAAAACTTTTTTTAAAAGAAGTAAGCCGCTCGGACAACGCCTTTATTTCTTACACACCCGGCAATGAAGCCAGCCTGATCAAGCTTTTGCGCATCATCATCAAGGGGTTGCAAACACAAAAAGAGCTTGAAGAAAAAGCCGGCAACCACCAAAAGGCCCAACGCCGCCAAGAGCTTTGGGAAAAGGGCAAAGAACTTATTCTGTCCGGCGACGCCCCCAAAGGCAAAATGCAACTGCGCAGGTTGCTTGATGAGTACCCGGAAGACCTTGAACTGCTTTTGAACACCGCCGATCTTTTCCGTGAGCAAAAGCTTTATGCAGAGGCTACCGAACTTTATGAAAAAGTTATAGAACAAGCGCCAAAAACGGCTCCGGCTTACGCCGGGCTGATAAGTTGTTTTCTTGAACTGGTTGAATATGAAAAGGCGGAAGAACTTTATAACCGGCACATCAAGCAATTCGGCCAGCACCCGCGCACCTTGGTCAACCTTGCCAACCTCTACCTAAAATGGGGCAAACGCGCCCAGGCGGCGGAAAGCGCCGAGTTGGCTCTTTCAATAGACCGTGAAAATGCGGAGGCCAAGGCTATAATTGAATCTCTTGAACGGCGCAACGCATAAAGGAACAGCAAATGGCACTTGACCTTGCAACACTGCGGCAACAGGTTGAAAATTTAAAAGATGCGCCCGCTGAAGCGCGTAAAGATATGGCCATGCTGTTGCGCCGCAACGCCGGTCAGGCCATGAGTAAAAATCAGCCGGACAACGCCTTTGAACTGGCCAGCCTTGCCAAGCAACTTAAAGCCCCGGTTGAAAACCTGGATTATTTGCGCGGGGTAATTTGCCTGAGCCTGAACCGCCCGGTTGACGCCAAAGAAGCCCTGAAGGAAGAATTGCGCTATTTCCCGCACAACCAGGCCGCCCAATCCCTGCTGCAAGAGATAGTCAGAGCGGAACCCAAAGTGGCCTTGCCGGATGATGCGGAATTTAAAGAACTTTTCCACACGGTCAGGCCCTTCACCATGCTTTCTCCTGAAAGGCTTTACAGCCTGTTTTCACACGCCAGGCAAATACTGACCACGGGCGCCGGCGGAAATTTTGTGGAATGCGGGGTTGCGGGCGGCGGAAGTAGCAGCCTTTTGGCCAGGCTTATAGAAAAATATGATCATTCTGGAAAGATAAAACTCTTTGCCTGTGACAGTTTTGAAGGCATGCCGGAACCGGGCGCAGAAGATGTCCACGCGGGAGAAGCCGCCAATAATACCGGCTGGGGCAGCGGCACCTGCGCCGCCCCGGAAAGCAGCGTACTGGGCCTGTGCGAACAATTGGGGGCGGCGCGCCGCATAACCATTGTAAAGGGCTATTTTGAAGAAACCCTGGAAAAGTGGAAAGAACAAATGAGCCCCATAAGCTTTTTGCACATGGACGGCGACTGGTATTCTTCAACCCGGGCCATTCTGACCGCGCTGTATGACTGCCTGCTTCCCAACGCCTACGTGCAGGTTGACGATTACGGCCACTGGGAAGGCTGCCGCAAGGCTATTCAAGAATTTGAACAAGAACGCGGCCTTAAATTCAACCTTACCCGCATTGACGGAACCGGCGTCTTTTTTCGGAAGCCAAGCTGACCCAAGGCATTTAACGCTTGAACCAGTCATGGAAGCATATGAAATCTCCAGTACTTTTTTTAATCTTCAACCGCCCGGAAGAGGCCAGCGCAACTTTTGCATCAATCCGTCAGACCAAACCGCCGCGTCTTTATATCGCGGCAGACGGGCCAAGGCCAGACAGGCCGGAAGAGGCCGCGCTTTGTGAGCAGGCGCGCATGGTGGCAAAGCAGGTTGATTGGCCGTGCGAGGTAAAAACCCTGTTCCGCAAACGCAACCTGGGCTGCGGCATGGCGGTGTCATCCGCCATTACCTGGTTCTTTCAGCAAGAAGCGGAAGGGATTATTCTTGAAGATGACCTGACGCCGGAACAAGGTTTTTTCACGTTCTGCGACGAACTGCTGGATCGTTACCGCCAGGCGGAAAATATAATGCATATTGCCGGCAACAACTTCCAGTTTGGCAAACGCCATAGCGATGCGTCCTATTATTTTTCTCTGTTTCCCCATTGCTGGGGGTGGGCAACCTGGGCCAGGGCCTGGAAATTTTTTGATTTTGAAATGCGCCATACCGCAAATTTTATTGCGCAGCACTTGCCCAAACTCGTTCCGGACACAAAAAGCCTGGCGTATTGGCAAGATATTTTTTCAAAAACAAAAAACGGCGCAATAGACAGCTGGGCATACCGCTGGCAATATTCCATATGGAAAAACAATGGCCTTTGCATCCTGCCGGAACATAATCTGGTAAAAAATTTTGGGTTCGCGGGCAATGCAACCCACACAACCAAAAAAAACATTGTGGACAATCTGGAAACCTTCCCCATGGAATGGCCCCTTGTTCACCCGCTGAATGCGGAACAATGCCGCGTTGCCGACAATTTTTCCTTCAATACAATATTTACTGACCGTGGAACAGCCTACCGCTCTTTTGTTGAAGAGTGCATAACGCGCATTGACAGCGGTAAACTTGATGAAGCCCTTTACCTTATAGGCAAATTGCAAACAAATTTTGGCTTGAACAACGCCCTTGTTGAACTGGAAGCCCTGGCCCTGGCCAAAGCGGGAAAGCACAGCGAAGCGTTGCAAAAAGCCAAAATATTACTGGCCTCATCCGCGCCGGAAGGGCGCAAGCTGCTTGAACGGCTTGAAAAAATGCTGGACAGCAAAAAATTTTGCTGAAGCATTCCGCATAAAATACATCGGCATATCCTGGCAGAGGAAATTACTTAAAGGCTATGACTACGCAACAATACCCGGATAGCAAGGAGGCGTTATGCCGTTACATACAGAAAAACCACTGCAAAAACCCACGGAATGGCAAAACAATAAACGTTGGAATCCGTTCAACAGCAACAAGCTGCTGGTGCATGTGGAACGCTGGAAGCGCATCAGACGGGGCCGCGCAATACCCGCCCCGGCGCTTATTACGGTTGACCCAACAAACATATGCAATTTTAACTGCGCCTGGTGCAATGCGGAATACATCAGAGAACACAGAAACTTGCAGCTTTCAGAAGCTGTACTTTCAAAAATCGCCGATTTTTTACCGCGCTGGGGCCGGCAAAAAGCCGATGATTTCGGAGTAAACGCCATTTGCGTAGCCGGCGGGGGAGAACCCTTGCTTAACCCGGCAACTGCCGGCTTTATTGACAAAGTAGTGTCACATGGCATTGAAGTCGGCGTAGTGACTAACGGCAGCCATATGTATGACTGCATGGACGCCCTGGCTCAGTGTACCTGGCTTGGGGTATCTGTGGATGCCGGCACAGCGGGAACATTCAACGCCTTGAAAGGCCTTGCGGAAAACAAGAATACCTTTGAAACGGTAATAAACAACATGGCCCTGCTTACAGATTACGCCAAAAGCCATCATACGCGCCTTGGCGCGCCCCACCCTTCATACGGCATAAGCTACAAATACCTACTGTACCCGGAAAATATCAGTGAAGTTTTTGCCGCTACCAAACTCGCTAAAGAAATAGGCTGCAAAAATATTCACTTTCGCCCCGCCGGCACCCCTTGGGATAAAATAGGAACAGATCAGGAAATACTTTTCAGCCAGGACGATATCGCCTGTTTCAACGAGCAGATTCTCCGCGCTCAGGAGATGGACGATGAAAACTTCAATGTATATGGCATCACTCACAAATTTTCTGAACAATTCGCCCGGGAAAACTGCTTTGCCAAGTGCCATTCACTGTTTATGACTGCCGTAATCGCGCCGCCTTCCCGCAAAGAGGCCCCAAAAGATTCTTTTGTCATGGGGCTGTGTTGTGACAGGCGCGGTGATGAAGCGCTGGAATTGCTTCGGGATGAAGAAAATGTGGAACGCATCAACGAAGTCTGGGGTGGAAAAGCGCACTGGAAAATGCATGACAGCATCAACATTGCGCAAGAATGCCCGCGTTGCACCTACCAGCCGCATAATCAAATTTATGAGCAAGTCATTCTAAACGACAGCATGACATATAAATTTATTTGATGCCGCAAGGCTCTTGCACAAAATTACATACAACACGGCGGAACAATATGAATATTTCTTTCATTGGCCTTGGCAAATTGGGTTTATGCTCTGCCGCGTGCTTTGCGGCCAGCGGGCATAAAGTTGTTGGGGTAGACAACAACCCCGCCCTGCTTGAGGCCTTAAAATTGCGCCAGTGCCCAATTGCGGAAAATGGCCTGGAAACATTGCTGGAAAAAGCCTGGAACAATTTTTCCTGCACGGCTAATTATGCTGAAGCTATTGCCGCAAGCGACCTTACCATGCTTATTGTGCCCACGCCCAGCCAGCCAGACGGGGCCTTTTCCAACGAATATGTTGAGGCTGCCCTGGAACAAATCGCCCCTGCTCTGGCCCAAAAAAACAGCTTCCATATTGTAGACATCGTTTCCACTGTCATGCCGGGAAGTTGTGAAAACATTTTCATACCATTGCTGGAAAAACGCACCGGCAAAATATGCGGCAAAGATTTCGGTTTTGCCTACAATCCGGAATTTATTGCCCTGGGTTCAGTCATTCGCGATTTTTTGAACCCGGATATGGTGCTGATCGGCGCATCAGATGAACACACCGCGGCAACTATACGCCAGGTTTATGCAGCCACGGTCAATTCACAGCCCGCATACGCAAGCATGAGCCTTGTCAATGCGGAAATAGCCAAACTTGCCCTGAACTGCTTTGTTACCATGAAAATAAGCTTTGCGAACGAACTTGCCGCATTATGCGAAAAAATACCAGGCGCCAATGTGGACACCGTAAGCAATGCCATTGGCGCGGATTCACGCGTTGGCCGCAAATACATCACAGGCGGGCTGGGCTTTGGCGGCCCCTGCTTTCCAAGAGACAATGACGCGCTACAGCGGGCCGCCGCGCTACATGGCGCAACACTATGCCTAAGCCCTGCCACTGTGGCTGTAAACCAAAGCGTGCCGGAACGAATTTCCGCATACTTGCGCGCCAATGTGCCCGCTGGCGGCACAATAGCTCTTTTTGGCCTATCCTATAAGCAAGACACGCATATCATTGAAAAATCTCAATCAATCATCTTGGCCGGCTTGTTGCTGGAAGCCGGTTACCACGTACGCCTGCACGACCCGCTGGCCGTAAAATCGGCTTATGACGAGCTTGGAGGTTGCGCCACAAGCTGCGCATCACCATATGAAGCGGCCACAGAAGCCGATGCCCTGGCACTTTTGACAAATTGGCCGCAATTCATAACCTATGACTGGCAAAGAATAGCGGAATCGCTTGCCCCTGGCGCTCTTGTGCTGGACAGTTGGCGTATTCTAAAAAATATCGCTCTCAAAAATATACGCTATCTCCCATTGGGGACAAGCAACCCGCGAGGACAAAAATGAACGCCCAAACTAACCTGTTTAGCAGTAAAAATGTGGCAGATGTAAAAAATTACTGGAACAGCCGCCCCTGCAACTTGCGCCATTCACAACAACCTGTTGGCTCGCGCGAATATTTTGATGAAGTAGAAGCCCGCAAATATTTTGTTGAGCCGCACATTCCGTTATTTGCGGAATTTCCTCGTTGGCACGGCAAAAAAGTTTTGGAAATCGGCTGCGGGCTTGGTACAGATACAATAAATTTTGCCCGGGCCGGGGCCAAAATAACCGCCGTTGATTTGTCGGAAGAATCGCTCAAATTGGCAAAACAACGGGCGGACGTTTTTGGCCTTTCCGACAATATAACCTTTATTCAAGCCAACGCAGAGCAACTGGGCGATTATGTTCCGGTTGAACCGTATGACCTGATTTACAGTTTCGGCGTCATTCACCACACCCCAAACCCCAACGCGGTAATTGAACAAATTCGCCGTTATATGACCCCTGAAACCTTGTTCAAGATTATGGTTTATAACAAACATTCATGGAAAGTGCTATGGATTCTCCTTAAATACGGCAAGGGCGCATGGTGGAAACTGGATGAACTTGTCGCCCGGCATTCAGAAGCCCAAACAGGTTGCCCGGTCACCTACAGCTATACCCCGGCAAGTCTGCGCCAACTGCTACAGGGCATGACAGTGCAAAAAACCATGATTGACCACATTTTTCCCTACAGCATCCCGGAATATACACGCTACCAGTATAAAAAAGTCTGGTATTTCAACATGCTGCCAGATAGTATCTTCCGTGCCATGGAACAACGCTTTGGCTGGCATTTATGCGCGGAAGCACGGCTTGAAGACAAAAACTGATCTTTGCAGCAGGCGCCCAGGCAACCGCTCCGTACGAGGCCGCGTAACTTTGGCTCACGCCGCTTCAGTTGAACATGCGGGATGCCATTTAAGAAATGGTAAAATCAACTTTAATTTGCTCCAAGCTTTTCTGGCCCGGCACATCATTAGAGCAATTTACGATTGAAATGAGTGAATTGCTCAGCAAGGATTTGTCTTCAAATCCTTGCCGCGGAATAGTCGTAGGCGAGCTTTGCTCGCCGTTAAGCGACTATTTCAAGCGTAAACCACTCTAGGAGGAATTCATGCCTGATTCTGGACTTTCCAATACAAATAACGCCTTAAAGGCAGACTTGATTGACCACACAATTTTTATCGATCCCAAAGCCGCAAATATTGGCGGGGCCTGGCAAGGCAGAAACAAGCGTGGCGAACCTTGTGTGTGGGAACCAGAGGCGGTAAAATTTTTTCTTGGCAGATGCAATACGCCAAACCCGTTCATTATAGATATTGGCGCGAATACGGGTTTGTACTGCCTGCTTCCAGCCATTAATCCGGCTATTACGGGTTTTGCGTTTGAACCAAACCCGGAAGCTTACGCTCTGCTTAAAAGCAACCTGGCGTTGAATGGCCTTGCCAACAGCATACGCACTTTTCCCCTGGCCCTGTCTGACAAAGCCGGCAGCGTCACTTTAAAAATACCCGCATCGGGCAAAGATTCCGGGCTGGCCTGCCTGGGCGACCCCAAGCGATTTACGCAATGGCGTGAAGTTACCGTACCCACAGATACGCTAGACAATATTTTGTCTTACAAAAAAATAACTCATGTAAACTTGATAAAGATAGATACCGAAGGGTGCGAACTCTTTGTCCTTAAAGGCGCGGAAAACTGCATTCGTGAATTCAAGCCTGAGATTTTGCTGGAATTTGATGAACGCAACACCAGCCAGTTTGGTTACCACCCCAACGCCCTACGGGAATTGCTTGAATCATGGGGCTATCATTTTACGATGCTGGGCAAGGACAACGCCTTTTTTAGCGCGCGCAATAAAAAACGCGCGGCACCGTACCCAACCCGCCAGAAAACAGACCCTTTTTATGTGTTTTTTAGTGATAACGCGTGCGCCATCAATGACGCGCGGCTAACCCACCTTGACTCCCTGAATCTGCCTCTGGAAGGTAAAAACGTACTGGAAGTGGGCGCGGGCGTTGGACTGCTTACATATTTTTTTGAAAGCAAAGGGTGCAATGTCCTTTCCACTGAAGGACGCCCTGAAAATGTTGCGGAAAATCTAAGACTGCACCCACAGCGTAATAATCATGTTCTGCAACGTGACCTTACAGACCCGGGCAGCCATGACAACCTTGGTGCTTTCGACCTGGTTTTTTGCTACGGCACTTTGTACCACCTGCCCAACCCCGCAACCGCCATTCAAGATTTGGCCCGCGTTACAAGCGAAATTCTGATGCTTGAAACTTGCGTGGCAAAACTTGATAACAATCAGGTAAACTTGCAGGCTGAAGACACCACCAGTGTTAATCAGGCCTTTTCCTGCTCCGGATGCCGCCCGGGAAGGGATTGGGTATTGTCTGAACTAAAAAAATATTTTCCTTATGTCTATATTACGGCAACCCAGCCGACGCATGGTGATTTCCCTCTGGAATGGCCTGTTCCGCAAGACCGCCCCGGCAACGCGCGCAGCGTCTTTATCGCATCCAGAAAAAAAATTGACTCACCACATTTGCTGACGGCCTTGCCCCATAAGCAGGTTACCACCGGTGCCGCGTTGCCTTCAAATGAAGCAATGCCGCCCGCGCGGCCTGCCATTCCCAAAACGGACGGCAATGCCGGCGGTGCCTCCAATGAAGCAAGCTTCCTGAACACAACAGGGCAAGAGGTAGAGGCCTTCCAGCACTGGGCAGAACTCATCTCTTTCAATGAAAAACGCCTGTACTACAGGGATCAGTCCATTGCCTCATTCAAATCCTTGTGCGCACAGGCCAGATCATTCAAACCTACCGTAATAGTTGAATTGGGCACACTTTCCGGCATGTCGCTACGCGCCTGGCGCCTGGCCGCGCCCCAGGCAAAAATCAAAGCCGTTGACCTTTCCTTTAAATCTCTACATAACTCTCTGGAATTGCTGCCCATAGATCTTGCAAATGTGGATCTTGTTGAATCTGACATCCTGCGTGTGGATTTTTCCCGATTTTGGGGCGCGGATGACAGGGTGCTTTTTTTTGTAGATGCTCACGACCTGCCCAATGTCCCCATAACCCCTTTTGTTTTACGCAATGCCCTGCCCCTGTTGCCGGAAGGCAGCCTTGTAGTTATTGATGATATTTGGCACAGCCCGGAAGCAGTAACTGCCGATAACTGCTTGCGCCTTTTTGAAAAACATGTGCTGCATGAACTTGACGAGTTGCAGCTTTTTGAAGCGCACTACGCCCCTTACCATAACGGAGGTTCTTTTTTCGGTTTTATGGAAGTAAAACCCTTGCTGCGCTATATAAACAAGTATGGAATTGACCTGTATTATGAACCGGGCTGCAAGCATGTAAGCTTTTTTAGCCGCAAAAAACCTTCCGAAGTGCCCGCCTTTGATAAAGAAGCCTTTGACGGACAATGCGGCATTCAAAAATACCACCCGCTTGGAGAAGCCGCTGGTAACCCTACAGCGCAAAAAATGTATAACGCCTTAAAAAATTTATACGCGCAAGGGGATACCCACGCCGCTTTAAATTTTGCTCTTGACCTGCAAGAAAAGCAGCCTGATATTCCGCACTTATATTACGCTATGGCCGTGCTGCTTCTTCGCAATAAAAACTATATAGATGCTGAAAAATTTCTTGATGCTGAAGCAAACACAGCCACGCCGCACCAGAACACGCGGCAACTGAAGGCCGACCTGCGGCGAAGGTTTTACCCTATGGCTGAAGTAAAACAGCCCCGTAAACCGGGCCTGACAATTTTTGCCGCGCCAAAAGCCTTTACAGGCCATGCCGCCATTATTCAAAAAAACGCCATCGCCAGTTGGACAAAATTAACGCCAAGGCCTGAAATAATCTTGTTCGGCGATGATGAAGGCATTGCCGAAGCCGCGGCGGAGCTTGGGGTCAGGCATATTCCCAAAATACGCGGCAATGACCTGAATACGCCGCTGGTCAACAGCCTGTTTTTGCAAGCGCAGGAAGAAGCGGATACTGAACTGCTTGCCTACGTCAATGCGGATATCGTGCTTTTTGATTCATTTATGCAAGGGGCTGCCCTGGCAGCCGCCGCAGCGGATAATTTTTTACTGGTTGGCGCACGGTGGGATTATGAGCAAACAACCCCCATAGATTTCTCACAAGCCAACTGGGCAGATACATTACAGCAAAAGGTGTTTCAGTCTGGCGCAATTCATCCGCCAACTGGCATGGATTATTTTATTTTCAGAGCCGGAAAAGCCTGGCCTTCCATACCTCCGTTCGCGCTTGGCAGGTTTCTGTGGGATACTTGGCTGTTACATGCAGCCATTGCAGGCGGCCTACAGGTAATAGACGGTTCAGACTTTATCACAGCGTTCCACCAAAACCATGATTACGCACATCATCCGGGCGGCATTGAAACTATGCGCAAAGGTGTGGAGCGCGCTCGCAATCTTTTTCTGGCCGGTGGCTACCCAACGTTTACAAAAGCGAATGACGCCACATTTTTTATTGACAAGCAGGGCGCGGTACTGCCCAAACAGGGCAACAGACAATAGTTGGCCCGACGTCCATAATAACCGCCGGAGCATTTTTATTAAAAATGCTCCGGCCTAAAAAACAACCATTATGCCATCCATCTTATTCAAATGCGCCCCCTACTCCGCCGCCACCGCTGCGCAAGCGCTGGAAGCCGGGGTGAACGGGTTGGTTGTGCCGGATGAAAATCTGGCGGAAGCTGCTGCGCTTGGCCGGGCCGGGGTGTTTCCGCTTTCGGCCTTTTATTCCTTGCGCCTTTCCGGCAAGGAAAGCGAACAAGATGCCGCTGGCTTGCTGGCATCCGGCGTTTCGGTCATTCTGGAACGGCCCTGGCAGGTTATTCCGGTGGAAAATCTGCTGGCCCTGGCTCAAAATGCTTCTAACGCCTTGCCGCAAAACGCCTGTTCATTATCTGCCCCAAATAACGGCAGGCCGTCAGCCCAAAACAACAGGCCGTTGGCTGAAAATAACGGCGCAAAGGCGGGTTGCGGGCGGCTGGTTCTGGAAGCGGCCACGCTTGAAGAAGCTCGTCTGGCCTCCGGTATTCTGGAACGCGGGGCCGACGCCGTTCTGCTTCTGCCCGAAGCCCTGGCGGCATGCGCGTCCATTGTGGAGGAACTGGGTTACGTTCAGCCGCCCTTTACGCTTGCCCCGGCGCGTATTCTGGAAATCAGGCCCGTGGGCCTTGGGCACCGGGTGTGCATAGATACCACAAGTCTTTTGCGGCGCGGGCAAGGCATGCTGGTGGGCAATTCCGCGGCCTTCACCTTTTTGACGCACGCGGAAACGGAATTTAGCGAATATGTCGCCCCCCGCCCCTTCCGCATAAATGCCGGGGCCTTGCACAGCTATTGCTTTTTGCCCGGTGACCGCAGCGCCTACCTTGGCGAACTGGCCGCCGGTTCAGACGTGTTGGTGACAGATTCGGGCGGCTTCACGCGCAAGGCCACAGTGGGCCGCATAAAGCTGGAACAGCGCCCCCTGCTGCTGGTGCGCGCCGGGCTTGAAACGGAAGGCGGCAAGCGGCTTGAAGGCGCCGTCTTTTTGCAGAACGCGGAAACCGTGCACCTTGTGCGGCCGGATGGCAGCCCGGTAAGCGTGGTATCCCTGCAACCCGGCGCGGAAGTGCTGTGCCATGTGGATACGGCCGGGCGGCATTTTGGTTTAAGAATTACGGAAGATATAACGGAATAATTTTTTTGAATTTTGGGATTTTTTTGGGGGAATTGAATTCCCCCAAACCCCCTCAACATGATCTAACGCGGGCAGTCCGCCTGTCATTCAAAAAAAAATTACGCATGCAAAATCATACGGAACAACTTGACGCCTTACGCGCGGAAATACAAGCCCTTGATGCCGAGCTGCTGGCCCTTTTAAACCGCCGGGCAGCCCTGAGCCTGCGCATAGGCCGCATCAAGAAGGAAGCCGGGCTTGCGGTGCGCCTGCCGGAACGGGAACAGGCCCAGCTTGAACGCCTTTGCGCCCAAAACCGCGCCTTCGCCTGCCTGCCCGACAAAGACCTGACAGCTATCTACAAAGCCGTTCTTGACAGCTCATGCGGTCTGCAAGAGGCCCTGGGGCGGGAAAAGGATAAATGAAACCATCGCCCAATGGCCTCTAAACAGCTTTAAGGCCATTGGGCAATGGCCTCGCTTTCGGACAGCAGACATGATAAATTTTACCGCTCCACCCTCAAAATCTTTGGCCCAACGCGCCTTGCTGGCCGCCGCCCTTGCTCCGGAACGGGCCGGGGCATCACGCATCGTCAACGTGCCGGAAAATGCCGATGTGTTGCCTTTGCTGGACATACTCCCAAAATTAGGCGTCACCTTGACGCGCCTTGCCCCCGGAGAATACCTGATCCGCGGGCAGGCGGACGGCCTGTGGCAGGGCGGCAGCAGACAAAGCCCGGTAACGTGCGACGTTAAGGAATCCGGCACCTTGTGCCGCCTTCTGGCCGCATTGCTGAACAGCGGGCAGGGCTTCTTTCACCTGCGCGGCACAGGCCGCTTGCATGAACGCCCGCTGGGGCACTTGGGCAAAGCCCTGCAAAGCCTGGGCTGCCACATTGAATTTCTTGAAAAAGACGGCTTCCCCCCGCTGCTAATTAAAGGGCTGGGCAGCCAGGCCGCCCCGGCCCCCCGTGAGCCGGGCGGGCATAGCGCGGCCCCGGAAACTGCACCCCCCCCAAAGATACGGGTGTTGGAAATAGCGGCGGATGAATCCAGCCAATATGTTTCCGCCTTGCTTATGCTTGCGCCGCTGCTTGGCGGCCTGCGCCTGATCCCGAAGGGCAGGCAGGTTTCCCGCCCGTACATCGACCTTACCCTGCAAATATTGCGGCTTGCCGGTATTGAGGCTGAAGCCGCGGCCTGCCCAAATGCCACTACCGGCAACGACGTTACCGGCGCGGCGCAATGCTTCACGGTGCTGCCGGGCGCTTACCGGCCGTTTGACTATGTTGTGGAAGGCGACTGGAGCGGGGCGGCGTTTCTGCTGGCCGCCGGGGCGCTGGGCGCGAAGCCGGCGCGCGTATCCGGCTTGCAGGCGGATTCCGCCCAGGCGGACAAAACCATAGTCCACCTGCTGCAAAGCATGGGGGCCGGGGTGGAACAGACGGAAAACGCCGTGACGGTTTATCCGCCCCCGCCGGGGCAGCCCTTGCGCGGGGTGGAATTTGACCTTGCCCCCTGCCCGGATCTGGCCCCGGTGGCGGCCTGTCTGGCGGCCAGGGCCAACGGGGAAAGCCTGCTGAAGAACGTAGGCCCCCTGCGCATAAAGGAAAGCGACCGTCTGGCGGCCCTGCAACGCGAACTTGCCCGCGCGGGCTGTTCCACCAGCCTGTCGCAGGGGGAAAATGGCGAAAACCTGCTTATCCGCCCGCCGGAAATATTGCTGGGCCACCCGGATTCAGAAAAGCTGCATGAATACTGGGGCAACCTGGAAAGCACACAATTCCAGACATACAATGATCACCGCATGGCCATGGCCCTGAGCCTGCTGGGCCTGCGCCGCAAGGCCGGAAGCTTTTTGGTACGGCTTGACAACCCCGGCTGCGTGAAAAAATCTTTCCCGCAATTTTGGCGGGATTGGGAAAAAATTTTATAAGCAACCGGGCAAAATTATCATTGTGCAACGTCACCTGTTGCCTTATACTTTGCGCGACAAAACACAGGCCATTGCGAAAGTGCGCTTTTACCAACCTGACGAGGGGGGCGGGAAAATCATTTCCCCGCGAAGGCCGTATCTGTTTGAGCATACCCCATATGCCAGGAACCAGCGCTTCTTGTAAAAGTAAAAGGCAAAAAAACTCATTTCTCAATGGGTTGGAACAACAAAAAAGCGGGCCGTTACGCAACGGCCCGCACAACACACGCATATTTGGTGATTTTATGGAAAAAGCTTTGGAAAAACTGGCCGCCCAGCTCAATTCGTTTGATGAACATTCCCTTAGCGTCTTGTGGGAACGTTACGCCAACCTGACCGCCCGTTTTGAACCGACCCGGCGCTGGGAAGAATCTGTGCTGATTTTCTGCATGATACAGGCCATGCGCTGGAAAAACCAGCTTTTCAACTTCAACATGGTGCAAAGCAGCAGGCCTGTAAAAGGTTATGCCGGGCCGGACGCCGACGCGGCCAACTTCCTCTTTGACCTGGCGGAACTGGGCAATGTCCCGCCGGAATCGCCAGAATCAGAAGAAGGAAAGGATGCCGCGCAAGCAGCGTCAGCGCCGGGTCAACGCGGCGCGCAAGGATGCAAAATTCTCACCCTCCGACTGGACAACCCCGGAAAGGGCTGAAAATACATAATAATAATAGCGCACGCTTTCCACAAAATCCACCGCTTCTCTGCCCCGGAAGGAGCTTCCGGCCAGGCCCCGGCGAGAAACTTCCGGGTAAAGGCGCTTCAGTTCCGCCCAGGTTGGCGGGTCGGCGTCCGCATGGCGCAAAACGCGCCGCAAATTGCCCGGCCCCTGATTGAAGGCGGCCAGGGCCATACACCAGCGATCCCACGGTTCCAGCCCCATGCCTTCCAGATCTTTCCACAAAGAATGCAGGTAACGCGCCCCGCCCATAATACATTCTTCCGGGTTCAGGCGGTTTACCTTCAGCATATCCGCCGTGTTCTGCGTAAGCTGCATTATGCCGCGCACCCCGGTTGAACTGACGGCGTCCGGGTCAAAACGCGATTCCTGAAAAATTACCGCCGCTATCAGCAAGGGGTCAAGCCCGGTTTCTTGTGAAGCCCGCTGCAATACATCGCGGTATTCCACAAGACTGCTGTTCATGGCGTCGCTAAGGGCTTTCAAGTCCGCCGGTTGCGGCTTTGAGGGTAAAAAGCCGTAATAGCGCTCGGTCATTTCCCCAAGCTGGGACGCGGTTTCTTCCTTTGTCCAAAATTCTTCAAGGTCGGCGTCCAGCACCAGGTCTTCACGGCCCCAAAACCAGTGGTAGGACACGGTGCGGTCAAGCATGGAACCGGTGCGCATGTTGGTATTCAGCGGCAACCACAGTGAATAGGCCGCCGGGTCAAGCAACAGTTTACTGCTGTCGCTGCCCAGTATTTGCGGGCTTAGATCCACCGCGACGGAAAAGAATTTTTCCAGCACGTCCTGGGCGGTGCCGGCCCTTTCTACCATAATGGGCCTGAAGTGGGCATAGGCCGGGCCTTCCACCACATGTTTTTCAAAGCGGCCGGGCACTTCACCGCCAAAACCGGCCACCAGGTTCACCTTGCCTTCCCGCAACAGGTCAAGTGCCTCATCCCGGCTGGCAACGCTTGTAATGGCCGGGTTGTACCCGTAAACTCCGCAAAATTCCTTCAACAGTTCCTGCTCAAAACCCGGCCCGTAGGGCGACAGGCCGCTGGCGGTGCGGGAAGAAGGCACGGCCACGCGCAAGGCGTAACCATAAGGATGGACGGAAATATGACGCATGGGTTTGCTGGTCAAAGGCTTGTGCAAGGCAAGCACGCCTTGCACACAGGGAATGAATATGGCCAACAACAGCGCAAGTTGCACCAGAAAGGAAAGCGTCAGCTTCAACAAGTGTGAAGCGCTTTCCCGGCGTTTTTTCAAGCACACGGAGCCGCCGCGCGTTGGCGCGATGTAAACCCCGGGGGCGCATAGCTTTTCTTGCTCGTTTTTTTGCATAATTTTTGTGGCCCGCAGGCCTTGCTTGTGCCTGGCGCGAAGCTCAGGTCTTTGTTCGGTTATGTGTTTTCACACCTCGTAACGGGTTATTGGATTGTATATTTTTAACATAAAGCAAACATTAGAACAAATTAACAAAGTGCAAAAAAATCAAAATGTTAAATTTGCCAGTTCAGGCTATTACAGAATTTGCGGGCGGGCGGCAAGGCAGAAAAAATATTAACCAAATAAAATCAGTATATTGCAAATGATTTTTCGGGTAATTTTGCTTTTTTTTCACCCTTGTCAGGTTTTTGAGGGAAATTTGGGGGAAATTCCGGGCCGGAAATTCCCCCCGCGCAGGAGGGTAAAAAAGCCTTTTACGGCTTGTGCGGCGGTATTCTTTCAGTCCTTCAGCTTCCATTCGCTTTGCAGGGCGTCAAACAGCTTCAGCACATCTTTTTCCGTCATTTGAAGCAGGCGCAAAAGCTGCCCAAGGGTAGCGGCTTCCTTTACGGCCAGGCAATCTTCCGGCATAAAGCAGCTTATGGTGTTTTCACTTGCCCAGAAGGGAAAAATGCGGCAATAGCGCGGGCGGTCTTCAATTTTAACGGTGCAGCCCAAAGGGCCAAGAAAGGCGCATTGCCCGTAACCAGGGCTTTGAAAGCCATTTTTTGCAGGGGACAAAGGGCGTAGGGCAAGACGTTTGTGGTGCCCGTCCGCGGGGAATTGCTCACGTATTTTGCGCTTGGCGGCCGGGAAAAGGGTTTGCAAATTTTTTTGCAGTTCCGCCGTGTTTGGGGCTTCTTCAATGCCCGGCTTTCCGTCAGGCGTAACGTAGGCTTGCAAGCGGGCGCAATCCGCCTCTGAAAGCGGGAAACGCCCTTCGGAATGCGCCAGCGGCATACGGCAACAGCCAGGGCCGCAAAGGCTGCAACGTGAGCAGACATAAGCCGCCCCGGCGCTTTCCGCCGGGTGGGCCAAGGGGGCCGGCTGCCCGGCCCGGCCCGAAGAAACAGACTGGCTGGGCAGAACGGATGTGGCAGCTGGAACGGATAGCTTGGAAGGAACAGACGGGCCGGGGCAGGCGAGTTGATCCGCCAGCGCCGCCGGGGGTTCCTGAACGCCTTGCGCGGCCTGAATGGCCGGGGTGGCCGGGGCAGTCTGAATGCCCGGGGCAACCGGGGATGCCTGAAGCGCCGGGTTTACCCCGGACAGGCCTTCCGCTTCCGGTTTGCGCCGGGGTTTGCTCATGCGTTGCCCTTTTCCCGCGAGGGTACGCCGCTTTGATCCTGACCGCCCGCCTGGCTGTCCGCCTGACTGTACGGGTTACTGTCCGCCTGACCGTCCGGGTGACTGTCCGGGTTCTGGCCATTCGGGTTTTGTCCGCCAAGCGGGGCAATTTCCCGGCGAATGGCGGCAAAAAGCTGTTCCACATCTATGGGTTTGGTAACGTGGCCGTTCATGCCTTCCGCGCGGCAGCGCTCTTTTTCTTCCTGCATGGCGTGGGCCGTAAGGGCGATAATGGGCAAGGCGGCCCAGCGCTCATCCGCCCTTATGCGGCGGGTGGCCTCGTGCCCGTCCATGACCGGCATTTGCAAATCCATAAGCACCAGTTCAAAGGGTTGGCCGGGGGGGGCCTGTTCCAGAAGCTTAAGGGCTTCCTGCCCGTTTTCGGCCACCTGCACCAGCATGCCGCCGCCTTCAAGCAATTCTTGCCCTATTTGCTGGTTTATGGGGTTGTCTTCAACCAGCAGTATGCGCCGGCCTTCCAGAGATTGCGTCGTGGGCGGGGTTGCGCCGGCCGGGCCGTGGTGCATTGCCCGCGTTGGCTGGCCCGTGTTGGTTGGCGGGGCCGGTTGAATTGGTTTGACTGGCGCGGTAGGCTGGGCCGGTTGAATCGGCGAATCAACTGGCCGGGCAAGGGGAGCGCCAGCCGAAACGCCAGCTGAAACGGCGGGCGCGGCAGACTGTTCCGCCCGCGCGGACGGGGCCGGGCTTTCCGCCGCCGGAACCGCTTGAATTGCCTGAATTGCCTGAACTGGCGGAACTGGCTGAACGGGTCTGGACGGCGGGACAGACGGAGCAGCGGGCCGGGGGGATTGTTCACCCTGGAATGTTTCACCCGAAAATTTTTCGCCGGGCCCTTTTTCTTTCGGCGTAACTACATCCGCAATGCAGCGCATTTTCATGACGCAGCCGTTGCCGGGTTCGCTTTGCGCTTCCAGCGAGCCGTCAAACAGTTCCACCAGGCGCTTGCATATGGCCAGGCCAAGCCCGGTGCCGCCGAATTTGCGGGTGGCGGATCCATCCGCCTGGCTGAAGGGCTGGCCTATGGCCTGAATTTGTTCCGGGGTCATGCCCATGCCGCTGTCGGACACGGTAAAAACAAGGGCGGCCTGACGGGGCTGTTCCGGGCTGGAGGCAATGTTCCTTTCCAAAGAGCAGCGCACGCCCACAAAGCCGTGTTCGGTGAATTTTATGGCGTTGCTTACCAGGTTGCTTAAAATCTGTGACAGGCGCAACGGGTCGCCTTTTATTACCGCCGGCACCGCCGGGTCTATGCTCATGCTGAATTTCAGGCCCTTGTCCCTGGCGCTTTGGGCGAACAGGCTGTTCAGGCCGGAAAAGACCTCGGCTATTTCAAAGGCGATTTTTTCCACCGCAAGCTTGCCGGATTCTATTTTGGAAAAATCCAGAATATCGTCTATTATGCCAAGCAAATTTTTGCCGGAAAGTTCAATCTTGCGCAAATAATCCTGCTGCTTGTCATCCAGGGCGGTTTTTCGCAAAAGGTGGCTTATGCCTATGACCGCGTTCATGGGCGTGCGTATTTCATGGCTCATGTTGGCCATAAATTCGCTTTTGGCCTGGTTGGCCTGTTCCGCCGCGTTACGGGCCGCTTCACCCGCTGCGCGCTGCATGAAAACGTCCGTTATGTCATGGATAAAAAGCAGGTATTCGCCGCTATCCGCGGGGTGAAGCTCGCACGTCAAAATAATTTCCCGCCCATCTTTGTGGTAGGCTATGCGTTCATGCCGCTGTGCGGAAGCGTCTGGCGAAAATGGCGCAAGCCGGCGGTCTGGCGCGAAATTGCTTAGCAGCATGCTTATGCTTGCCCCGGACAGTTCTTGCCCTGCATAGCCAAAAATGGCGCAAGCGGCCGGGTTGGCGTCTTCTATGCGGCCATTGGCGTCAATAAACAGCATGCCGCAGGGGGCGCTTTCCACATAGCGGCGGCGGCGTTCAGCATCTTTGGCGTTTGAGGCGTCTTTGTCCTTGCCGCCGGGAAACAGCAGTAAACGCGCAAGCAGGGGAATTATGCCCAAAATGGCTGCCGCGCATCCCAAAATGAACCATTTTTGGAAATCTGGCGCGGGCTGGGCAAGGTTTTCACCCGGGCGGCTGAAGAGCACCCACCAGCGGGTTTGCGCCTGCCAATTGTCCGGTATTACGGGTGACGCGGCAAATTCCCTGATTTCTTCACCCACTGTGCGCCGCAGGTAACTGCTTTCTCCGGCGGAAAGTTCTTTAAGGATGTCTTGCGCCAGGGGGGCGGTTTCCGGGTTCAACACCATTTTTGGGTCATAATGGCTTACAAAATAGCCACGGTCGTCCAGCATGGCCACGTGCCTGTTTTGACTGAAGCTGCCCATGAAACGCTGGTTGAAGTCGTCCAGCTTGACCCCAAAGCCAAAGGCCGCCAAAAGACGCCCGTTGTCATCCAGCACCGGAACGGCCACCATGAAAATTGGCGGCAGGCCGGGCACCCCGTTGGGCTTGGCCTCGCTTACAAACGCGTTGGCCCCTTCGTCTATGGCCCGGATATAGCTGTAGCCCATATCGCCAACGCCAATGCTGCGCCCGCCAATGGAATCTATAAACGACATGCCGTGCTTTATGTTTACCGGCGTGCCGCGCCCCGGCGGCAGCACCGCGACATCGCTATCCTTTCCATTCAAATAGATAAGCGTCATCAGGGTCAAGTCCGGCTTGCCGGCGTGCAGGTCTTGCAATAATTTTTCCCCGGCCGCGTAACGGACAGGGTCTGACGGGTTTTTGCACAGTTCTTTGATTTGCGGGATACGGGCTATGCTTTGGGCCAGTTCAACCTTGTTGTTTATCCACATGCCCATGGCCTGGCTTACCTGCAAGCTAAGGCGGGTATTTATTTCTTTGGCTATTTCAACCCGTTGGGAATAGATACTGAAATAGGTAACCAGCCCTATGCCTACAAAGGCAAGCGCCGCAAGGATGAAGGTGATGACAACAACGCGGGGTATGGAAAAACTGAAGCTTTTTCGCCTGTTCATTGTGCCATTTTTTGCTTGAGGTGATGTGGGGGCAAATCTTTACCGTACTAGACAACAATTTCTGGTCAAAAGAGCAATTTCTGTTTTCTGGCAAAGGACAAGGGCTTGTTATAAAAAAGGATTTGAAAACAAATCCTTGCTGAGCAATTTACTCATTTCAATCGCAAATGGCTCTAACGACAACGTCTAAAAACTGTTACGAATTATTCATAACTAACAGGCTTCCAGAACTTTTGCAAGACGGCGGCTGAAAGTATTCCATTTTGAGGCAGTATCGTCACGAGGCGCCTTTTGCCCTCTGCCTGCGTCAGAAAGCCTTTTTATTCCGGTCAAGTACCGTAAGAGTACATTCCCGCCATAAAAAGGCTTTCTTCCTTGTCAGAGAACAAAATTCACGCTCGTGACAACACTGCCTATGCCCGTAAGGAATTATTTGGCGAGTTTTGCCGCCCAGCCTCGCACGCGCTTGCTGTGGCGCACTTTTTCCACCGCCATGGCCCCGGCCAGGCCGCAAAACAAACCGGCCATCACGTCTGAAGGATAATGCATATCCACATAGATGCGGGAAAAGCCCATCAGGGCTATGTGCGCACCGGCAAGCGCCGTGAAGCAATATTGACGCGCGTACAAGGCAAGCGGCAAAGCGGCGATAATAACTTCTGTGGTGTGCCCGGAAGGCATGGACTGGTAGCGCGGGTGCCAGGCGTCAAAGCCGCGCCACGGCCCGCCCACCTGGGGACGGGGGCGGCCTATGGATATTTTTATGAAGCGCAAAATGAATACAGAAACCGCGATCTGCACCAGCCCGTAAGCCAGGGCAAGGGCCAGCAGGCCGCGCCGCCCCTTGCGCCAGGCCCAAATAAACAAAAGGCCATAAAAAATGTGGGCCAAAAGATTGCCCCATATGGTATAAAACTTTATGGCCGAGGTAAACCTGGGCCAGGCATCACGCCTGGCCCGGAAAAATTCATTCACCGCGCTATCGCCGCCCAAAAGGGCATAAAGCAGCAAGAGCACGCAAAAAAGCGGCAACAGGGCGCACAAGACATGGCCCATGCCGTAAAAGGGGGCATCTGCGCAAGCGCGGGCAGGCCGCGCATTTTCCACAACGCCGCGCGGCATCTCACCGAGGCCGGGCGGCATGCGCCTGTTGGCGGAACCCGGCGCGGGCTCAGGCTGCCCGGCGGGCTGTTGTCCTGTTTTTTTACCCAAGCCGCGACCCGTTATTGCTTTCTTTGGCTGTGGGCCAGATCTTCAACTTTTTTTATCCATTCTTCCGGGTTGCCAACCCCGTTGCGCTTCAAATTTCCAACCCAATAGGGCTTTGTGTGCTGTGAAACCAGCTGCTTGAAAATTTTTTCTTCTTCCGGGCCGGGCATATGCACAGTGGCGTTTTGGGCCTTGAAAAATTCAAGGTCGTCTTTAAGGCTTTGCGTAAGTTGGGCGGCTATTCTGCGGCTTAACGCGCGGCCGGAACATTCATTTACGCATTTTTGCACCCGGGGTGAAAGCTTTTCCCAATCCGCCTTGTTCATGCCTATCATCATGGGCAGGGTGCGGGCGTTCATTACGGTGTAATAGCGGGCAAATTCATGCAACTGGGATACGCGGGCCGCCATGACCGGAACATAGGCCACATCGCCCAGCCCGCGCTTGAAATAAAGATAAAGTTCCGGAGAACTTACTACTATGGGGATGCCGCCCCAGGCCAGCACGTCACCGGCCTGGGCATTGCCCAGCACCAGTACCCGTTTGCCCTTGATATCTTCAGGCGTTTTGACAAGGCTATCCATAGAGGCCAGGCAAAAACGGTCGCTGCCCATCAGGGCCAGCACGTGGAAATCTTTATCCAGTTCCGCCCGCAGTTCCGGGAATTTTTCATACATCGCGTTGTAAAGGGCTTCCGCCTCTTCAGCGTTACGCACCAGATAGGGCAGGCCCAACAGTTGGGAAAGCGGGTAATTGTCGGCAGCGGTCTGCATTTGCACCCCGCCCGCTTCTACGGAACCCTTTTTCAGGGCCGCGGCCAAAAATTCGCCTTTTACCAGGGCATTGCCGGGGAAAAAGTTCAGGGTAAATTCCCCGGCGGCGGCCTTGTTGATTTCTTCACACCAGGGCATCAGCACCATTTTATTGCCGGGATGCGCCGCCACCCATTGCGATTGAAAATTATATTCCTCCGCCCGGGCAGCCGCGCCAAAAAACACGCCGCAAAACGCCAGCGTGAAAAGCGGCAGGGCGAACAGAATAAAAAATTTCTTCATCATATCCCTCAATATATATTAAACAAATATTTTCACGCAAAAATGGAAAAAGCTGACCGCCAGCCTTTGGGCCGATACGCGCCGGGCGTTATTCATCGGCCTCTTTTTCAGCCTGTTCCACCTTTACACCAGAAAGCTGGGCAAGGTCAATCTCACGCACGCCATTCGCATCGCTTTGGCTGCGTTGCGCAAGTTTGCGGCAACGGGCGCGCCAGTCCGCCCCAAAAAAGCCTTCCGCCAAAAACTCCAGGCTGTGCAGCACCGGGCGTTTTTTATCCAGATGGTTCAGCATGATGCGGGAAATGCCAATTTTGCAGGAAGGGCAACCCACAATAATCGGGCTGCTTTCCGGCAGGTCGGCCAGGGCCTTGCGCAAGCGTTCCACCTTACGGGCCCGCAAGCGGTTATAAATTTTCGGCGAGGTCATGGCGCCCATGCCGGATTCCCCGCAGCAGCCGGGGGCCACGGTCACTTTTAGCCCGGTAAAGCCGGCAATGGCCTTGCCGTAAAGCCCGCCGGCCTTGGTTTTGGGCACCCCGCTCCATTCCGCGTGGCAGGGGGAATGGTACACCAGCCGGGTGGGCGCGCCGGGCAGCGGGCTGTGCCCGGCCAGCGGCGTAAGCTCGTTAAGCAGGAACTGAACCATGTCAAGCTGCTGAACCTTTTCCGGCGCTTTCACCCCATCCGGCACAGACGCGGCATTGGCCCCGGCAATGACCGTGGGCAGGAAGTGCCGTTCAAGCCCGTCCCGGCAGGAACCGCAGGCGGTAAGCACGTGACTTACCGGGTGGCCCTGGGCGGCCGATTGCGCGCAAATGGCTTGCAGGCGGCGAATGTTGGCATCCTGGTTCAGGGCGAAGGCTTCCTGCATGCCGGCGGCCAGCAGGGGATAGCCGCAGCACATATGTTGCGGCGGCAAGATAACCCGCCACCCGGCGCGCAGGCAGAGCATAAGCCCGGCCAGCCCGATGGAGCGGAAAAACAGGCTACCCCCGCAACCCGGGAAATAAAGAACCGTGCCTTTATCCACCCCTTCCGGGTTGAAAATGCAACCGCGTTCAAGGTTGATGGATTCCGCAAGGTTCTTGAAGCCGGTGCCCGGCCCAAAGCCGGAAAAGAGCGGGTTTTCAAAGCCCTTGCGCAAGGCGGGCGGCGTAATTTTTAACAGGCGGTTTTGGAAATTTTGCCCGAAAGCCGCCAGCTTGGCGGCCTGCGGGGCGCGTTTGCCAAGGTTTTTGCTTATAAAGGAAAGGGCGCGGCTTTTGACGGGGTGCCCGGCCTTGCCGTCTTCTTCCAGCATGGCGCGCAGGTTCAGGGCCACTTCCGGCGAATTTATCTTTACCGGGCAAACGGATGTGCAACGGCCGCAGCCGGTGCAATGTTCCATCATGCCGCGCAATTCTTCCAGCAGGCGTTCTTCAGGTTCACCGCCGTTCACCTGTGAATAGTAGACCGCTTCAATCAACGCGCCCAGGGCGATGTTGCGGTTGCGCGGGTAATATTGCATGCCCGCTTCCGGGTAGTGCATGCCGCAAACGGATTTGCATTTGCCGCAGCGCGTGCAGGACTGCACATTGAGCAAGAGTTCAATAAGGCGTTCCTTGTTGGGCAGCCCGCTTTGCGAAAGGTCTGTGATAAGGCGGTTGAAGGAAAAGGTGAAGGAGCTTACCGGCAATTCGCGCTGGGTAAGTTTGGCCGGGTTCATGATATTGCGCGGATCCACCAATTCCTTGAATTCCCGCAGGGCCTGCATTTTGGCTTCAGAAAGGAAGGCTATTTTGGTAATGCCCACCCCGTGTTCGCCGGTGACTTCCCCGCCCAGATCCTGAGCCATGCGCATTACGCGGGCCGCGGCCTTTTCCGCTTCTTCCAGCATTTCCGGGTCATTGGAGTTTACCGGGATGTTCACGTGCCAGTTGCCGTCGCCCGCGTGCATGTGGCTGGCGACGATAACGTGCGAACTGAGCATGTATTCTTCTATTTTATTGATTTTTTTCGCCAGGTGCGGGTAAGTTTCCCGCAGGGTGTTCAGGTAGAGCACGGCGTGCAGCTGCAATTCCTGGTCTGAAAGCTCGGACGTGGGGATTTCACCCTTGACTATGCGCGAGGCATAGGTAAATTCCCGGTTAAATTCCTTGTCGTCATCCGCCATGCCTTGCAGGCGGCCCACCTCTTGCAAGGCCTTACGGAAGGCCCGGCCCATGCATTCCACGTTAAGCTGTTCAAGAAAAACGGCAAATTCCGGTATGGCCCGCATGGGCAGCACAACGTCTTCATTTATTTTGAAGCCGGATGTGCGCTTGGCTATGGCGGAAAGGCGGTGGCGGTCTTCCCAGAAGTGTTCGGCCTCTTTTTCATCTTTGGCCACAAACACGTCCACCCCTTCATAGGCCCGGCAAATATCCACCACGCGTTTGGAACAGGCCTCCAGCGCTTCCGTGCTGTTGCTGTCCAGTTGCAGAATAAGCACGGAAATGGGGTCGCCCTCATACGTGCCGGATTTTTTGCGGTATTCTATGGCCTGAACGTATTTGCTGTTAAATTCTTCCAGCGCGCTTATTTTTACCAGATCACCCCGGCGGCGGATAAGATCGCGCATTTCCACAACATCGCGAATAGCCAATGTGGCGTTGTGCATGGAACGCCCGTAAAATTCCAGCACCAGCACCTGGCTGTGCTTCAAAACCGGGTGCAGAATGAATGTGGCTTCCAGCACAACGCCGTCCACCCCTTCCTTTTGCACGCCGGGCAGGCCGTTCAGCGCCTTGTTGGTAACGTCCTTGCCAAGGCCGGGGGCGCGCAGTTCACTGCCCTTCAAACGCACCACGTTGCGTACCCCGCCGGAAAGGTCGCGCACTTCAAAAACCGCTGTTTCTTCTTCCATTATCTTGTGGCGCGGGTGGTCTTTGCGGATTATTTCAATAATTTCTCCGGTGGGCGTAACCATGCGGTAAGAAAGCAGGTTGTCAACCGCTGTGCCGTATTCAAAGGCCAGCGGCCCGCCGGAGTTTTCCGCCACGTTCCCGCCTATGCTGGAGGCCGTGTTGGATGCCGGGTCCACCGAAAAAAGCAGCCCGGCGGCGGACGCGGCGGCAATGGCGTCTGAAGTAAGCACGCCCGCTTCCGCCGTAAGGGTGGCGGCGTCTTTGTCCACAGGGGAAATTTTGGTCAGGCGGGTAAGAGAAAGAATTACCGTGCGCTTTCTGGCCGGAATGGCCCCGCCCGTAAGGCCGGAACCGCCCCCGCGCGGAATAAGGGCAAACTGCATTTCATTGGCCAGGCGCACCACCGCGCTTACCTCTTCCGCCGTGCCAGGGGTAATTACCAGAAGCGGCAGTTCAAGGCGCAGGTCTGTGGCGTCTGTGGCGTTTTCCACACGGGAAGAGGCCCGCAGGTCTATGCTTTCTTTGGGCAGAATTTCTGAAAGGCGGCCGATTATTTCCTTGCGGAACACCTGGTCGCTTTCATGCGCGCTCCAGAACATGGTTATGCCTTCGCTTATGGAATTGGCATAATGGTGCGCCAAGGCGCGGCGCGACTGTTCAAACCGTTCATCAACGCTTTTGCGCACGGTCAACGGGTTCACAAACGGGTTGTAACGCACCAGAAAAAGCTCTTCCGCAATTTCTATGGTAAGCTGGCGCACGCCTTCCGGCCAGTCTTCAAAATCGTCCATGTTGATGCGCAGGATGCGGTTTACCAACGACGCGGAATCTATGGAAATATGTGGCCCTTTGTGCGGCATTTTCTTCTATCCTTTGAAAACTTTTTTTAAGGCAGGCAAGGGGGCGCTGCCCCCCTGCACCCCCCGCCAAAGGGGCCAGGCTTGATATGGGCCCTTTGGAAACCCCGGCAGGTTTAACAGCTTCAACAGCCTTATTAGAGTTAAGCAGCTTTTCGCATGTTGCAAGGCCTTTTTCAGGCACAAAAGGCGCGAGTGTTACTCGCGCCTCAGATTGATTACAAACCCCACAAAGCCGGGGTTTGTAAAGACACGCCCGCTTCGGCGCTTCACGGCGGCAGTGAATGCCGCCTACGCCTATGCGGCGGGAACTGCCCAGGGCGCGAGCATTCACCCGCGCCCTGGTTTTAAGCAGTTTGTAAAACTTTAACCGTATATTACAGCCAGCGGAACCAGCGGTGCCAGGTTTTTTCCACCTCACGCCGGGTTTCTTCGGTTTCCGCCTGACCGCGCAGCAGGTAGGCGGACTTGGCCTTTTCCACCGCGTGGGCATGAATTTCCGGCACATCTTCAAAGTTGTCGGCCAGCACCTTGTAGCGTGACCAGGCCGCGCCGTAACGCCCGGTGCGGAAGTAGAAGTCGCCCACATACAGTTCATGTTCCGCCAAAAGGCGGCGGCATTCCTGCATTTGAGCGGACGCGCGGCTGGCGTATTCATCGCCTTCATACATTTCCCGCAGGCGGGCGAAGTATGAATAGGCCTCCTCCACCTCTGTGGGGGCGCGGTCTATGGATGTGTAGCTCTTCAGGTTGGACATGCCTATCTGGTAAAGCACATAGGGCATGGCCTCATGGCGCGGGTGCATCAGCTCGAATTCCTTATAGGCGTCCGATGCCGGGATCCACTCATCAGAAAGGTAGAAGCAATCCGCCAGGGAAAGTTCCGCATCCACCACATAGGGGCTGAAGGGGAAGTTGTCACGCAATTTGGTATAATATTCCGCAGCGCTGGAATATTTCTTTTCCCGCATGGCGTCATTGCCCGCCTCATACAGTTCCTGCGCCGTATCTTCCGGCGGCGGAAGGTAAAACCAGTCGATTATACCACAGCCTGAAAGCGAAAACAACAATAGAAGCAACGGAAAAAGGCCTAATATTTTTTTATGCATGCGCTTGTTCCAGATAAGCATGGGCGGAATTGGCGGCAGTTGCCCCATCCCCCGCGGCAGTAATTATTTGACGGCAGTTTTTGGCGCGTATGTCGCCTGCGGCAAAAACGCCCGGCAGGTTGCAACGCATTTCAGTATCTGTAACAACAAAGCCGGAAGGGTCGCGCTGAAGCTCCGCCGGTAAAAATTCCACCTGCGGTTCAAAGCCGGTAAAAATAAAAAGCCCGCTTACTTCAAGCTGTTCATCCGGCTGGCCGTTGGTGGCGGCAAGGGTAAGGCCGGTAAGGCCCGCGCCTTCAACATCGCCATTCAGTCCTTTAACCACGCGGGATGTATGCAGATGAATGTTGGGGGTGGCGGCTATTTTTTCCTGATAAATTTTATCAGCGCGGAAGCCTTCACGGCGGTGAATAATATGCAATTCTTTAACAATTCTGGAAAGGTAAAGCGATTCTTCCAGCGCGGAGTTGCCCCCGCCCACCACTGCTACCACCTGACCGCGAAAGAAGTTGCCATCACAAAGGGCGCAGTGGGAAAGCCCCTTGCCAAGGTACCCTTCTTCATTGGGCAGGCCAAGCTTGCGGTAGCGCACGCCAGAGGCTATGATTACGGTTTTGGCTTCCAGCCATTCCGCCCCAACCTTGACGCGGTTTTTGCCGGGGGCATGTTCAAAGGCGCTTACCTCGCCCCGGTATGAATCGTGCGGGTACGCGGCAAGCTGGGCCTGCATGGCGTCCGCCAGTTCATAGCCCTGCACTTTGGGGCGGCCGGGGTAATTTTCAATATCCGCAGTTTGCAACAGCAGGCCGCCGTGGGTAATCTTTTCCACCATAGCGAGGGAAAGGCCAAAACGGGCCAGATACAGGCCGGCGGTCAACCCTGCCGGCCCGCTGCCGATAACAAGCGCATCATAAACTTTCATTATAAATTGACCTTTTTCGCGATAAGCTCTTTAAGGCTTTCCTTGGAGGCCGCGCCGGTAACCTGGCCTACAACCTGGCCGCCCTTGAACAAAATAAGGGTGGGAATGGCGCGTATGGCGAATTTGCCGGGGATAACCGGGTTTTCATCCACGTTCATTTTATAGATATTGAGTTTGCCGGCGTATTCAACGCCAAGTTCATCAATAATCGGGGCCAGGCCACGGCAGGGACCGCACCAGGGGGCCCAGAAATCCACAAGCACGGGCAAGGCGGAAGAGGCAATGGTGGATTCAAAGTTGTTATCAGAAAGTTCAGCGGCCATAAGGTTCTCCTTCGAATTATTCTGTTGATTTCTTACGCCCGCGGGCGTGATTTGGTAAGATAAAAAATAAAGGTCTTCAACATAAACTGAACCATACAAATAGTAATACTAAGCCCCTGTGTCAAGACTAATTTTGCCCAATCCGCACGGATTACCCCTTGCGTGCGGCCGCCTTGCTACTTGCGCCCCAAAAGCGCTGCGCCTTTCTTTTGGGCTTGCTGCACAGCTTCGCTGTTGCCCATTGCCCCAAGGGCGCTGTACATTTTTTCCGCATCTGCCCGCTTGTTGTTTTTCATTGCCGCTTCAAGCAGCAGCAGGGCGGCGTCCGCCCGTTCTTCCGTTGCCGGGCCGCTGTTTTGGGGCATGCCCGCAAAGCGGTTCAGGGCGGCGTCATACTGCCCGCCCGCCAGCAGGTACCAAATTAAATTAAATTCCGCGCGGGCCAGCCAGCCCTGTTCAACTTCGGAATTTTCCTTTTTTTTGCTTTCGTCTTTCTTGCTTTCGTCTTTCTTGCTTTCATCCAGCAGGGCCTGGGCCTTTTCCAGCTTGCCGCCTTCCCCGTAGGCCGCTACCAGGTTTACCAGGGCCTTGGCCCCGCGTTCACGCATGGCCGGCGTGCCGTCCCCAAGGGCCGGTAAAAACGCGGCGGCTTTTTCCGCCTGCCCGGCATTCGCATAATCGCACAGCAGGTTAAAGGCAGCGCGTGAACGCAGCTCGTCAAGCGCGGCCTGTTGCCCGGCTTCAGGCAGGGTTGCATAAAGGGCTTCCGCCTTGTCCAGCTTGCCGGACTGACCATAGGCGCCCGCAAGGGCAGCCGCAGCCTCTGCCCGTTCCAGCCGCAAAAGGCCCGGCCCGTCTGCTTGCGGAAGCAGGTCAAAGGCGGCCTGCGCCATGTCAAGCTTGCCCCCTGCTGCGGCTTTGGACACCATTTTCAGCGCCGCGCCGGACAAGGCTTCCTTTACCGCCGGGCTGTCGCCACAGGCGGCCAGTTCCTTCAAAAGGGCCATGCCGGTTTCAAGCTGCCCGGCGGCCGGGCCATCGCCCGTGACATAGCTTACAAGGTTGAAGGCGGCGCGGGCCTTGTGGTCTTTAAGGCCTTGCGTTTCAACCGGCATGGCGGCAAAAATTTCTCGTGCTTCCGCCAGCTTGCCGGCCCGCGCGAAGCCAGAAATCAGGTTTATCGCGGCATTGGCCTGTATTTCTTTAAGGTTGTTGCTGTTGCCATAACCGGACAGGCTTTTGAACAGCCCTTTGGCTTCATCCAGCCGCCCGGCCTTGCAATAGTCGGTAATCAGGTTGAAGGCCGCCGCCGCCCTTAAGTCCCTGATGTGGGGTTCTTCACCCAACGAGGCCATTTCTTTGAAAATTTCCCGCGCTTTTTCCAGCTTTCCCGCTTCGCCATAATACGCGATAAGGTTGGACGCCCCTTTGGCCTGTTCCAGCCGTATTATATCGCTTTTTCCCAACTTGGCCATTTCCTTCAACACGGCTTCCGCCTTGGGAAGCTGGTTGCCGTTGGCGTAGATGGAAAGCAGATAAAATGAAGCTGTGGCGCGCAAATTTTGATCTACCGGCATCTTCCTTAGCCGTTCCAGATAATTTGTGGCGGCGGCTTGCAGGTAGGCCTGTTCCTCTTTGGTTTTTTGCAGCAGGGAAAGATTCACGGCGGCGATGGAGGCGTGAAACAAGGCCCTGGGTTCATCCGGGTAGGCCCGCAAAAATTTTTCCCACAGCGGGAAGGCGTCTGCCCAATTTTGCGCCTGCGTGGCCTGAGCGGCATTTTGCCAAAGGCGCATGGCTTCCTGATCAATTTGATTTGCCTGGGCGGGCGGGCCGGATTGAACGGGTTGGACGGGTTGGCCGGTTTTGCCTGGCTGGCCTGGCGTATCCGGCGTATCTGGCTGGCCCGGCGTATCTGGCAGGCCGGACTGAACCCCCGGATTTTGCCGCATAAGAATCTGGCCGGGTTGCGCTTGCGGCGCGTCTTGCCCGGCGGGGGTATTTGTTTGGCCCCCGGCCTGGCCCCCGGTTGCGGGCGGCACCTGATAGACAAGATCCGCCGCCTTCAGCGTTTGCGGCAGTCCCAATAAAAACAATACGACCAGCATGGACGCAGGCTTTTTCATAAAACCCTCTGATAATCAAAAGGAACCACCTGACCGCGCGGTATGGTGGGGAAATCCGTCCCATGCCGCAAACCGGCTTCAAACAGCAGTTGCCCGGCATAGGCTATCATGGCCGCGTTATCCGTGCACAGGGCCGGGCCGGGCACCGCAAGGGGCAGGCCGTTTTCTTCCGCCAGTTCCCGCATGGCCTTGCGCACGGCCTGATTGGCGGCCACCCCGCCAGCCAGCACCAATTGGCGTACCGGCGCGCCCTGCGCAAGGCAACGCGCCAGGGCGCGGGCGGTTTTTACCTTCAGGGTTTGCGCCACAGCGTAGTTGAAAGAGGCGCAGGCGTCCGCCAGCATCTGTTCCGGGCCGGCAAGCGGACGCGCGGCCAGTTCCGCAAGCTTGCCGGAAATAAGCGCATCGCATTGGCCCACGGCCTCGCGGTGGGCGTTCATCCAAAGCATGGCAGCGGTTTTCAGGCCGCTGAAGCTGAAATCAAGGTTGTCGTTATCCAGATAGGGGCGGGGGAAAAGTTTGGGGTTCACATTGCCCCGCGCGGCCAGGGCATCTATGCGCTGCCCGGCCGGGTAGGCAAAACCCATGGCCTTGCCGAACTTGTCAAAGGCTTCTCCGGCCGCGTCATCAATGCTGCGGCCCAGCAACTGGAAATCCGCCGGGCCGTTTATCAAATAAAGGTGGGTGTGCCCGCCGGAGGCCAAAAGCCCAAGCGCCGGGCCGGGAAGTAAAGAAGCGGCCCGGCTTGACGGAAGTGAAGCCGCGTCCCGGAACGGAGCGGCGGCAGGCAGGGACGCGCCGGACAAATCCGCGCCGGGCAGGGGCGCGGCCGGCGAAGGCGTGACAGGCGAAGGCGTGACAGGCAGGGCCGCCGGATCCGGGTTGAATGCGGCTGCCGGCAATGAGGCGGCGGGCAAATCCGCGCTGGAAAAGGACGCGCCGGAAAAGCCGGGCAAAAAGGACAAGGGCTGTTCCAGCCCGGCGGCCAAAAGGTGGGCGTGCAAGTGGTTTACGCCTATCACCGGCACGCCCAGGCCAAAGGCCAGGGCCTTGGCAAAGCTTACCCCTACCAGAAGGCTGCCCAACAGGCCCGGGCCGCGCGCCACGGCCACGCAACCGATTGCGTTTTCACCGGGCCGCATGCCTTTTTCCGCCGCTTTGCGCAGCAGGCTGTCATAAAGCGGCCCCATGCAGCGGTAATGTTCCCGCGAGGCCAGTTCCGGCACCACGCCGCCGTACTCGGCATGCATCGCCACCTGCGAGTGCAAGGCGTGCGACAACAGGCCGGCGGCGCTGTCGTAGAGCGCAATACCGGTTTCGTCGCAGGAGGATTCGATACCGAGGATCAACATCGGCGCGCATTCTAGCACTTGAAGCGAAAAGCTTTTTTGCCATATACTGCACGGCTCTCCGCATTCGAGCGGATACCAATTTTGCGCGCACTGCCGTTTACTTGACCTGGCAGGCGCCTGACGGAAGGGGGTGAATCTATATGCCGAATATTCGTGTCAAGGAAAACGAGCCGTTCGAGGTGGCCATCCGCCGCTTCAAGCGTACTGTCGAAAAGACGGGTCTCCTGACCGAGCTGCGCGCCCGCGAGTTCTACGAGAAGCCGACCGCCGAGCGCAAGCGCAAGGCTGCCGCCGCTGTCAAGCGTCAA
>JAVBMP010000005.1:0-8374 GCA_031552315.1 Desulfovibrionaceae bacterium
TTGCACAATGGCCTTTTTGCCCTTTTACTGCGTCGTGCTTCGTCCCGCGCGAAGGTCATATATGCTTGAATATACTCCCTCCGCACGGAACTCGCACTCCTTGTAAAAGAACAAAAATTCTCATTGTGCAACGGCCTCAAAATGCCCTAAAATCAGGGGCTGTGACATGCGTCACATATTTTACAGATTGTATCGGTTAACTATTTCACAATTGCTTTATCATATGTTATGCTCAGTCAAACTTCGCCTGTTGGAACATACCCGGTTCCGGCAAGCGGAAAAGTCGCACCATTTTGTAACAGGAGGAAATGCCCATGCAAAAAAGAACAGGCGGGTTTATAGGCCTTCTCTTTGTGTTTGTGCTGGGCGCGGCGGTTATGGCGGGCACGGTTGCCGCCATGAACAAAACGGATGAATCCGCTTTTTGCGGCACTTGTCACGCCATGTCCGAGGCTGCCTACACGCACAGCCTTAGCCCCCACGCCAGCCTGGCATGTAATGAATGTCACACCCCGCACAACCTTGTGGCCAAGCTGCCCTTCAAGGCTGTAAGCGGTATGCGCGACATTTTTTACAACACAACCAAGTCCGTGCCGGACTTGTTGCAGGCCAACCAGTCGACCAAAGACGCCATACAGGCCAACTGTTTGCGTTGCCACAGCACCACAAACATGACAGTAGCCATGGACGCCAAGCCGTATTGCACAAGCTGCCACCGCGCTGTGCCCCACATGAACAAGATGCCCATTGACAAAAGGAAGGCCGCTGATGTGTAAAACACCCAAAAAAATTCATCTTTTGCTGACGTTGTTGTGCTGTTTGCCCCTGCTGGCCCTTAGCGCCTGTTCAGAACCGGAAAAGCCCGCCAACCCCACCTACAAGACCGGGCTGGCCGCCACGGAAACCGGGCTGGAACCCTTCAAGGCGCAGTTCCCCGACCAGTACGCCACCTACATGCGGAATAAAGAGACCGAAATAATGACCACTTATAAAGGCTCTGTTCCCTACCACAAAAACGACAATGTACACAAACTGCCCATAGGCTTTGACAAGGCCCAGCCGTATCTGAAAAACCTGTGGGCCGGCTACCCCTTCATGTACGAATACAATGAAGCGCGGGGCCACGTGTACGCCATTAACGACATCTTGCACATAGACCGCATAAACAATTACAGCGACAAGGCCGGTCTGCCCGCTACCTGCTGGAACTGCAAAACCACCAAAATTCCGGAATGGGTGCAGCAAAACGGCGACAAGTTCTGGGGCATGAACTTCCACGACTTCCGCACCACGGACAAGGTGAACATGAGCGAAAACTCCATCACCTGCGCCCAGTGCCACAACCCGGAAGACATGACCCTGCGCATCTCCAGCTTCCCGCTGGCGGAAGCGTTAGAGCGCCAGGGCAAAGACTGGAAAAAGGCCAGCCGCAATGAAATGCGCGCTCTGGTCTGCGGCCAGTGCCACGTTGAATACTACTTTATGGAAGCCAAGTACGGCCCGGCCAAAAAGCCCGTGTTCCCGTGGGACAAGGGCATGGACCCGGAACAGATCTATGAATACTATAAGGAACACGGCATAGTGGAAGCCAAGGGCTTTGAAGGCCAGTTCGCGGACTGGACCCACCCCGTTTCCAAGGTGCCCATGCTGAAGGTGCAGCACCCGGAATATGAAAACTGGTACAACGGCACCCACGGCGCGGCCGGGGTAACCTGCGCGGATTGTCACATGCCTTACACCCGCATGGACGGCAAGAACAAGACATCCAACCACCAGTGGACATCCCCGCTTAAGACGGCGGACGGCATAAACAACACCTGCCGCCAGTGCCACAGCGACAAGACGGCGGAAGAACTGAAGGCCCGCGTGCTGTTTACCCAGGACAAGACCTATCAGCAGCTTCTGATAGCGCAGGATCTTTCCGTAAAGGCCCATGAAGCCGTGCGCCTTGCCAATGAATGGACAGGTGAAAAGAACCCGGAATATGACAAGCTGATGATTGAAGCCAAGGAATATGTGCGCAAGGGCCAGTTCTTCTGGGATTATATCTCGGCGGAAAACAGCGTGGGCTTCCACAACCCGTCCAAGAGCCTGGACACCCTGGCCTATTCACAGCAATACAGCCAAAAGGCCGTTGATGCCGCCATGCAGGCCACCAACTTCGGCATTGGGCCTAACCTGGCCGGCGACATACACAAGATAGTGCCGCCCATTCTGGAATGGACCCGTGAAATGCAAATGGATCAGGCCAACCTGGACAAGTATGTCTGGACAAAGTACCTGCCCGTGCTGCCCAAGGCGGAACGTTATTGGGACGGTCAAACCAAGGTTGCCAAGTAAGCGGATAACGCTTTATAGAACATGACCAGTCCCCCGCCGGGCATTCCCGGCGGGGGACTTTGTTTGCAAACAAAATGCCCCCCGTTGGGAATACCGGGGGGCGTTTGGGATTCAAGCCCAGCAAAAATGGGGGCTTGAACTGGCGCGAAACCTGAAACTTCAATGTAATCTCAAGGCATTGCGCCTGAGATTGTTTGTTTTTTTACCAGCAAGCGCATTCAGCGCAGCAGGCTGCATTCCGCATGTCGGCGGCGCTGCAATTCGCTTACCCAGCGGCCCAGCAGCGGCACCTCGCCTTCAGGGGAGGTATCTTTCCATTGTCCCGGCAAGGCAATTGTCTTTTCCAGACCCCAGGCGGTAAATTGTATGCCCATGACCCGGTTTTTTTTGTTCTGTTCCATGCGTGCCACACGGCCCTGTAGCCAGAGCAGGGGGTTTTTATCCACATTTTCCCAGTTGCTCAGGGCCAGCAGTATCAGCAGGTTTGCCCCGGCCTTTTCGCCCAGCGTCCGCAGCCGGTGTTCCGGCCCCATCACCATTGCGCGCATGCCGCAGGCGGAAAGATCTTCCACCGCAAAGCGCGGCTTGCGCATTTCAGGCCGCGCAAAAAAATTGGGCGGGGTCAGCGTATCCGGCAAAATGGGTTTCAGGCTGGCCTGGCTTGCTTGCCCGGGTTGGCCCAGTTGCCCAGATTGCCCAGATTGCCCAGGTTGGCCGGGTCGGCCGGGCTGGGCCGCCGCGCCAGCCAGCTTGACCGGGCCGGAACCGGGCAAGGCGCCTTGCTCAGGCGTCCCTGCCGGCCCTGCCGGTTCTGGCATTTTTAGCGTCCACAAGGCCCCGCCCACCAAATCTGTTGAACGCAAGGTCATACGGAAAAAGCGCCGTTTTTGCTTGCTTTCCAGCTTTTTCGGCAACGGGGCGGAAACAATAAGCCAGCCCGCTTCTATGCGCAATTTGGTTACGCGCGCGCTGAACATGTAAAATTGCTGCGTGTTGCCGTCTTTCACGCTGAAGTATATGTCCGCCTTTTCATGTTCCCACAACTGGTTATGGGCAAGGCGAAAGCCCATTATAAGGCTGCTTCCGGTCACGTTTACGCAACGCCCGCGCAGGCCGTGCTCACAGCCGCCTTCCTTTGACAGGGCGGGGAACATGTCGAAGTCTGAACGATAATCCATTGCCAGATGCAACCTGTTTAGCGCCCTTGCGCTTTCCTGCGCGGGGTCTTCTCTGGTGTCAAAAAGCCGGTCAAATATCATTGAACGCTTACCCCCCCAACCGTAAAATGCCAAATGAAACAGCAAGACAACAGAACAACGGCAACGCAAAACCCGGACAGGGCTTGACACGCCCAGGCTAATCTGAAAAGCTGGGCCGAAATAAACTGGCATCTTTGAAAGAAGGCTGTTGACAAAGTCCTCTTTGTCAACAGCCCGCCGCACAGGCGTAGGCGGCATTCATTGCCGCCGTAAGGCGCCGGAGCGGGCGTGCCTTTACAAACCCCGGCCTTGCGGGTTTTGTCATCAATCTTGAAAGGTTGCCGCATAAGCAGAAGGAACGGTTTAAAAAACCGCAGGCTTGCGGCAACATCACAATCTATTGTATAATGGCAAATTCAAGAGCTTGCCAGAGTGAAAACAGGGGGGTGAGGCGCTCACCCCCCCCAGAGAATAAGATCTTGATTTTAAAGTGTTACCATGTGTGTTCTTGATAATAACGGCAAATATAAAAATAGTTATATAAATATGCATATACAAATTCGTCCGGCAACGCCCCTCATCATCCTGCTTTGCCTGTTCGCGGCCCTGCCTGCCCGGGCAGCCACCCTTTATATGCCCAATGCCCTTCCACCGGCGCATACCCGGTCACTGGAACAGCTTTTCAGTTATCTGGAAAAGCAGGACGCCCGCATCATCGCCATTCAGCGTGAACTTATTTCGCGCCCGGCCATAAACCCGGAATACGGCGGGCAAGGTGAAAACGCCAAAGCCATGTGGCTTGAAGGCTGGGCCGCCCAGCATGGCCTGCTTATTGAACGTCTTGACTACATTAACCCCCAAAAGCCCGACCTTTCACGCCCCAACCTTATAATAGGCCGTCACAAGGCGGCCGACAGCGCTGCCGCAAGGCCCACGCTCTGGCTGCTGGGGCATCTTGACGTGGCCGCGCCCGGCGCTTCGGCGGACTGGATTTCTGACCCGTTCACCCTGCGGGTGGATGGGGATTCCCTTTACGGGCGCGGGGCGGAAGACAACAACCAGGCCCTTGCCACCGCCCTTGTTCTGCTTGAAGCGCTGAACGCTTTGCGCATTGATCCCCCGGTGGACGTGGCCTGCCTGTTCACCTCCGGGGCTTTATATAATTATTCCATAGGCATAGAACATGTAATGCAGGTGCGTCCCAATCTTTTCAAACCCGGTGATCTGGTGCTTCTGCTGGATTATGGCAACCCTTCCGGCACCTTGATAGAAATTGCCGAAAAGGGCGGGTTGTGGCTGAAAATAGAGGTTGAAGGCAAAACCGGCCACGCCTCTGCCCCGCATGAGGCCATAAACGCCTTTGCGGCATCCGCCATTTTTATTGCGGAACTGCGGCAGCTTAACGCGCGTTTTGCGGCGCGGGATCCTTTGTTTATTGAACAAAGTTCATCTTTTACCCCGACCAAGAGCCTGGATTCCGGCCTGGGCACCAACCATATCGCCGGTATCTTTACCTTTTATCTTGATTGCCGCCTGTTGCCGCAGTATTCCATTCAAGAAGCCATGCAAAGCATAAGGGAAGTGGCCAATGGCGTGGAAAAGCGCGAGGGGGTGAAGATAAGGATAATGACGGAAGAGGTAACCTCTCACCCCTCCATCAGCCCGGCGGATTCCCCCATTGTGCTGGCCCTGCAAAAGGCCGTGCAGGCTGAAACAGGCAGTGTGGCGGAAGCGCGCGGAGTTGGCGCGGTCACCATGGCCGGGGCCTTGCGGGCCAGGGGCATACCTGTGGCGGTTTGGGGCGTGTTGAAAAACTGGCGCAACAAACCCAATGAATACGCATCGATCAAGGCGCACCGCACCCAGGCCAAAATTTTGGCCAGAATACTTTTTGACCCGGCAGTGGATGACCGGGCGGAAACAGGCGGAGGGCGCTAATGCCCGCTGTGCGCCACTGGCTGCGCGCGGCGCTTGTGGAAGGGGCGGCCTTTGCCCTGGCCTTCGGCTGGCTGTGGTTTGCCGACCTGACAAGACTGCTGGCAAACCGCCAGCCGGAAATATTTCATGGATCACTGCTTTCTGGCGACTGTGCAAGCGTTTTTGCCCTGAGCTTTCTGGGCGGCCTGGCCCTGTTTTTTTTGCGTGACCGGGCAGCGCAAGGGGGGACTGGCCTGAACGCGGTGAAGCAAGGCGGACGGGCAGCTTCCGCCCTGGCCCTGTTTCTGCCTGCCCTGGCGGCCTGCCTGTTGTTTTGCGGGGCATTTTTATTGCTGCGCCACCTGCCGGAAAACCGGATCAGGCATTTGCTTCCCCCGGCCATGCTGGGCCTGGCCGCGGCCTGTAGCGGCCATTTTCACCTTGACCGCCTGTTGCGTTTACAGGGAACGGCCATCTACATGGCGCTTAGCTGCGCGGCGGTATTTTCCATTTTATGGGTCATCTTCTTCAGGCTCGCCCCCTGGCCGCCCTTGCCCTTTATGGCCGGGGCCGGGCTTTTGGCCGCCGGGCTTTGCCTGCTTGCGCCAAAGCCGGAACAGGAAGCCGCCCTGCCTGGCCCGGAGCCTGGCCCGAAGTATGGCCCGGAGCCTGACCCGGAGCATGGCCCGGAGCCTGACCCGGAGCCTGCCACGGAGTCTGGCCCGGAGCATGGGCCGGGTGGAGCCGCCGGGCAACTGCCCAAACAAATTCCGGGGCAACATCCTGCCCTGCTACCGGGGCAGCTACCTGAACGCGCCTTGGTCGGAAAGCCCCTTGCCCGCGCCAATTTGGGCCGCGCCCCCCTGACCCACGCCCCGTTTGCCCGCATCCCCTTCGAGCGTGCGCCCCTTGCCCTGGCAGCCGTCTTTTTTGCCCTGATGTTTTTCAGTCTGGGCTTTTTGCACACCATTCAACCCGCGCCAAACCGGCTTGAATGGTTGCGCCTGCTGGTTTTTGCCGCAGCCTGCGCGTTGGGCGGGCGGCTTTGGCAGCGCAATTTCCGCCCGGCCCTGGCGCTGGTGGCGTTGGCCCTGCCGGCCTTTTCTCTGCTTACCCTGTTGGACGGGCAGGGCGGCCAAAGCGGCGGAATAGCGCTAAATGCCGCGTCCGGCCTGTTGCAGGCCGCATTGTTTTGCCTTGCGGCGGATTATTCCATACGGGGCAAGGCGGCAAGCGTGCCCGGCGCTTTGTTTGTGGCGGTAAACACCGGGGCCATTGCCGCGCAACTTCTTTTTTTTGCGGGGGCCGGGTTACCAGCTGTGGCCCTTGGGGCCTTTTGCCTGTTGATTTTAGTCATGTTTGGCTTGTCCATGCTTTTTGCGTACAAGGCCCGTGCACGCGGCGCGGCTGTGGGCAATCCCCCGGCGGGATCATTGGTGAACCTTGCCAAGGGCGCGGGGCAAGAAGCGGCAGGGCAAGAAGCGCCCGCGCCGCAAGAAAAAAACGCGGAATCCGGCCTGCTTGGGACGCTAAGTTATGCTGAAAGGCGGGTAGCCGGGCTTTTGCTGAAGGGCTATTCCAACCCGGCCATTTGCGCGGAATTGCACCTTAGCGACAACACCGTGCGCACGCATTTGAAGAACATTTACCGTAAAACCGGCGTCCACGGCCGGGAAAACCTGAAAAAACTGCTGGCGGAACCATGCGCACCCTTATAGCCATTCCCCCCCTGACCAAACTTAGCGGCGGCCTGCGCGTTTTATACGACCTTGGGCGTTTTTTGCATGAAAGCGGGCGGGAAGTACTGCTTTGCCCGGAAGAGGCGGCCACCCCCGGAATAAAGGAAAGCGGCCTGCCCGTGCTTGGCGGGGGCTGGCAAAAGGCGGAACTTAAGCCCACGGATTTGTGGCTGACGCCGGAAGGCTGGCCCAATGCCCTTTTCCCCGGCTTGCGAGCCGGGGCCAGAACCGTGGTTTATGTGCAGAACTGGAGCTTTTTCTTTTCCGCCCTGCCGCCCGGCCTGCACCTGCACAGCCTGCCGCTGGAATTTATCGCGGTTTCACACCCAGTGGCCTGGTTCATAAAACAGGTTACCGGCAAAGAAGCCCTGGTGCTGCGGCCCGGCATTGACCTTGAGCTGTTCCGTCCAGGTAACGGGACAGCTGCTGGCAACAGGGCAGCTTCCAGCAACGGGCCAGCTTCGGGCAACGGGGCAGTTTCCGGCCCCGGCGCGGAAATTGCCGTGAAATTCGCCCCAAAAAAATCCTTGGCGGGCACAGCAAAAAGGGTTCGGATAGGCTGGATGCCGCGCAAAAACAAGGCCCTGGCCCTGCAAACGCGCCAAATTCTGGAAGCCCGCCTGGCCGTGAAAGGAAGCGCCCCGGCAGAATGGCCGGAATGGGTGGAAATTAATGGACGCAGCCCGGCGGAGGTGGCCGCGCTGTTGGCGTCTTGCCAAATTTTTCTGGCTACCGGCTTCCCCGAAGGCTGCCCCCTGCCCCCGCTGGAGGCCATGGCTTGCGGCTGTCTGGTGGTTGGCTTCCACGGGCTTGGCGGCCTGGATTATCTGCGGCCCTACACCCCCACGGAAGAAAGAAAAAAACGCCTTGTTCGCGTTGACCATGCTGACCACATTGGCCTTGCTGGCCACGCCTGGCCGCCCCTGCCCCTGCTTTTTGAACCGCGCCCCGTGCCCTGGGGCGCGAACGCGCTGGTAGCGCCGGATCACGACACCCCGGCCCTGGCCCTGTATCTGGAAGCCGCGCTGGAGCTGGCGCGGGAAAATGGCCCTGAATATCACGCACTTACAGAGCAAGCCGCGCTTACGGCGCAACACTATTCCCTGGCCGAACAAAAAAGGGCCACGCTTGAATTGTGGGACAGGAATATTGGGCAGAAGATATAGAGCAATTTGAGGC
>JAVBMP010000098.1:0-11756 GCA_031552315.1 Desulfovibrionaceae bacterium
TTGGCGAACTTTGTTCGCCAAGGCCGCCAGATTATGGGTATTTTATTGCCCGGCAAATAGATATTCCATGCGTAATGCAGCAAACTGACTTTATTTCAGCCTGTTACCGTAACCAGACAAATGCACCTAGCTCCCATAAAAACGCTGCCGGCGAACAACGTTCGCCGGCAGCGTTTTTACAACGGGGTCGCGGGGAATCATTTCCCGCGCGGGGTGCAGGGGCAGCGCCCCTGCCCGCCGGAGGCATCCCCCGCGTCCTTCCCCCGCGCCTTTTTCCCGCGCCCATTCCCGCGCTATTTTTAGGCCTCGCGCAATTCCGCCACCAGGTTTTGCAGTTGGCTGGTCTGCCCGGATATTTCGTTTACCGCTTCGGCGGATTCGTGCATGGTATGGGCGGTAGCGTCCGCCAGGCGGTTTATTTGTTCAAGGGCGCTGTTGATTTCTTCGCTGGAGGCGGATTGTTCTTCCGCCGCTGCGGCTATGCCGCGCACCTGATCCGCTGTGTGTTCCACTTCTTCCACAATTTGTTGCAGGGCCTCGTTGGATTCATCGGCCAGGCGGTTGGCCCCTTCAAGGTTGTTTACGGTATCGGCCACGGCGTCCATGCTGCGCTGGGTGCCGCTTTGGATGCCTTCAATGGCGTCGCCCACTTCCTTGGTGGCGTTCATGGTTTTTTCCGCGAGCTTGCGCACTTCATCGGCCACAACGGCAAAGCCGCGCCCGGCTTCACCGGCGCGGGCCGCTTCAATGGCCGCGTTCAGGGCCAGCAGGTTGGTTTGGTCGGCGATGTCGCGGATAACGGTCATTATTGTGCCAATGGAATCGGCCTGTTCGGTAAGCTTGGTCATTTCTTCCCGCAGGCGGGCGGTGCCGTTGCGCACCACGCTCATGGCCTCTATGGACTGCTTGACTATGTTGGATCCGTTTTGGGCCTTTTCTTTCGCGCCGGTGGAACGGTCGGCCGCCACGGCGGCGTTGCGGGCCACTTCAAGCACGGTGGCGTTCATTTCTTCCATGGCCGTGGCGGAACTGGTTACCCGGTCGCGCTGTTCATCCGCGCTGCGGCTTGAATGCTCAATTTGTGCGGAAAGCTGCGTAATGGCGCTTGAAAGGCGCATAACAACCGCATCAACATTTTCAGCTGTGCGCAAAAGGGCCTTTTGCCCTTCTTCAGCCTCTTCTCTGGCCTGGTGCGCTTCTTCGGTGAAAAGCATGGCCTTTCGGCTTTGTTCGGCCGCTTCTTTGGACTTTTGTTCCGCTTCGGCAATGCGGTTTCTTAAGTTTTCCACCATTTTTTCCAGTGAACCGGAAAGGTCGCCTATTTCATCACGGCGCGAGGTGGAAAAGTTTTGGTCAAGGTTGCCGCGGGCTACCAGTTCCGCCTTGCCGGCCACTGCTTTAAGCGGGTCCGCAATGGCCCGGCGTATCATGATGGTCAGGGTAAAGCCCAGAATAAGGGACAGGCTTACAGAAATTACCGCCACGTAGAATGAACGCGTGTAAAGTTCAGACGCCTCTGTAAGGCGGGTAGCCGCTTCCGCGTCCAGGGCCGCGCCCAGTTCGGAAAGCAGGTTGTCCGCCGCATCCACCTGGGCCCTGGCTTGCGTTATGTTGCGGGCAATTTCCGCAAACGGGGTTTTATCAACGATATTTCCCCATACAGCTTCTTCCGCATCGCCGGCCGCGACTACAGCGGCGCGGGTTTTGCCCGCCAGGGCCTTTGTAGCCGCTTCCGTGGCGCTTGCTTCAGCTTCTTGCAGAAGGTCAATTGTTGTTTTCATGAAGGCGTCATACATTTGTCGGCGGGTTACGATAGCGCGTTCATCATCCGCCGCGTAGGCTATAAAGCCGTTGCGCAAGGCGCGGGATGCGGAAACAAGCGCGACATTGGCCTCTTTGACATGCTCTATCCCGGCCAGGTCAATGTGGTAAAGCTCATTGATTTCCATGTTCAAAGCGCGGATGTTTTTTATGCTGGACGCCCCGATAAGAATAAGAAAAACAAGCATGGTCAGGGCCAGGAGCATAATCTTGGCGCGTACGGTGATGTTGTCCAGAAAATGCATACACATCCCCCTTTCAGTTGGGTACGGTTATCAGGATTGGGTCTTATTACACTTGTTAGCATAAAAAAATATTTCTTGGCAAGATGTGGAATAAAAAAATGCCGTCTTCTCCAAAAAAATTTGGAGAAGACGGCATTTCAGATTGATTACAAACCACGCAAGGCCGGGGTTTGTAAAGGCACGCCTGCCGCATTTAACCGGGGGCGCTTTACGGCGGCAATGAATGCCGCCTGCGCTTACGCGGCGGGCTGTTGCCAGTACTTGAGGCCGTTGCACAATGAGAATTTTTGTTCTTTTACAAGGAGTGCAAGGTCCGTGCGGAGGGAGTATATTCAAGCATATATGACCTTCGCGCGGGACGAAGCACGACACAGTAAAAGGGCAAAAAGGCCATTGTGCAACGGCCTCAAAACCCTCTTTGCCCACAGCCCGCCGTTCCGCGCGTCCGCGCCTTCTTCACCCGATCATCAACCCGTCAACCATCACCACATCACCCAAACGAGGCCGTTGCACAATGAGAATTTTTGTTCTTTTACAAGGAGTGCCCCTATCCCCCTATCCCCCTATCCCGTAGTTCCGTGCGGAGGGAGTATATTCAAGCATATATGACCTTCGCGCGGGACTACGAAACATGGGCACGACGCAAAAGGGCAAAAAGACCATTGTGCAATGGCCTCCAAACGGAGACCCATGTGCCAGTACGCCCTTGATTACAGCGGGCACAGGGGGGAGCATCACAACACCCCGGCTTCCTGCTGGGGGGACTGCTTCCCGGCGGACATGCCCGCCCGGCTCTGCCGCCTGTTGGATGAACCCTGCCCCGCCCTGTATTACACCCCGGATTACCCGCAGACTTGCCCGCTCGATTCTTCCCCGCTGGAAACAGCGCAAAACACCCGCCCCACACCATCCTCTAGAGTGGTTTACGCTTGAAATAGCCGCTTAACGGCGAGCAAAGCCAGCCTCAGATTGATGACAAACCCCGCAAGGCCGGGGTTTGTAAAGGCACGCCCGCTTCGGCGCTTTACGGCGGCAATGAATGCCGCCTACGCCTGCGCGGCGGGCTGTTGACAAAGAGGACTTTGTCAACAGCCTCCGGCGGGCAAGGCCCGCCTGCGGCAATCTGACGGGCCTTGCGCTTCTCTTCACAACGCCAGAGCAATTCACTCATTTCAATCGTAAATTTAGACCATTGCACAATGGCCTCAATTTCCTCCGGCCAAACAGGCCAAACCATCCCCGCTTAAAATATTCAACCCTCTTAGCCAATTGGAGTAGCCAATCATGAGCCTTGCAAAGACCTTGCGCGTAAAATCCAGCCCCGGCCTGCTTGTGCCGCGTGAAAATGAAAAAGGCAGTTATATCGGGCAGGAACCGGTCATAGTGGAAAACACCCCCTATTACCGCCGCCTGCTGGCCATTGGCGATTTGCTGGTCTGGCCCAGGCCGCAACGCCCCCTGCGCGACTACCCGTCTGATAACATCTTGAATTAACAGAAATTGACGCATGCAGGACAAAACAAAAGGGGGTTTGCGCCCCCTTTTGTTTGCCCCGTGCCGCGCACAGGGCTTTATGATATTTTCGCGTTAAGATTACTGCTTGCTTGCGGGCGTCTACCGCGTAGCCGCCGTCTAAATAAAGAACAGGAAGGTCATAAGCGCGAAAACCGGCACAAGTATGCCCACAGACCACGCCATATAACCAAAGAAGCTGGGCATTTTTACGCCCTGGTCTTCCGCTATGGAGCGCACCATGAAGTTGGGGGCGTTGCCTATGTAGGTATTCGCGCCCATAAACACCGCGCCCGCGGAAATAACCGTAAGCGTGGCGGCCATGTTGCCCATAAGTTCCACGGCGTTGCCGCCCGCGGTGTTAAAGAACACCAGATAGGTAGGGGCGTTGTCCAAAAAGCTGGAAAGCGCGCCGGTAAGCCAAAAATACATGAAGTTTATGGGCTGCCCGTCTTTGCTTACCAGGTTGATGACGCCACTCAAAGCGCCTTCCGCGCCCGCGCGCAAAATGGCTATGGCGGGTATCATGCTTATAAATATGCCAAGGAACAGCTTGCCAACTTCCGCAATGGGGCCCCAGTTGAAGTTGTTCAACCGGCGGGTTTCCGCGCGGGTAAGCTTAAGGGAAAGGGCGGCGATGATCAACAGAAGCGCGTCACGCACCAGGTTGGGCAAGGCAAGCGGAATGTGGTAAACGCTTATGCCTTCATGGTTCGGCTTCCAGGTGCCGCTCATAAGAACAGAGGCTATTACGCCAAGCAGCAGAATAAAGTTTATTTTGCCGTCAAAGCCCAGCTTTTCGGTATTGGAAGGATCCGCCTTGGGCTGGGGCTTGCCTTCCTTGGCGTAAAGAACGGTATCAATAATGAAAAATACAGGCACCAAAATGGCTACCATGAACAGCAGCAGGGGCAGCAGGTGGGTAGCTGTCCAGAAAAAGCTTACGCCCTGCAAAAAGCCAAGGAAGAGCGGCGGGTCACCCAGCGGGGTAAGACAGCCGCCGATGTTGGCAACCAAAAATATAAAAAACACAACGCTGTGCACTTTATATTTGCGGTGCGCGTTGGCGCGCAGCAAGGGGCGTATAAGCAGCATGGCCGCGCCAGTGGTACCCATCCAGCTTGCCAGGAAAGTGCCAACCACCAAAATGCCGGTGTTCACCAGCGGGGTGCCCACCAGGCGGCCGGTAAGGCGAATGCCGCCAGAAACCGTGTACAGGGCGAAAAGCAGAATAATAAACGGCAAATATTCCGTCAAAATGGCATGCAAAAATTCATGCAGGGCCAGTTCCATCCCGTAAACAACCGCAAAGGGCACCAGGAAGGCCAAGCCCCAGAACACGGCTATCTTGCCGAAATTATGTTCCCAAAAGTGCGGCGCGGTAAGGGGGAAAACAGCGATGGAAAGCAACATGCAAATAAAGGGCACAACCCAGAATATCGGCATGGTTTTTCCATAGGCCGGCAATTCCGCGCACCAGCCCAGGGCGGGTAAAAGCAGCGGGATTGCCAGAAACACGGCCAGGCAGCTTAAAACTACTTTCAGCTTGCGGCAATTCATAAAATGGCTTCCTCCAATTTGTGGATAAAACTTGGCAGAACGGCTGGGCATTGCAAGTTCAATCAACCCGGCCGCAAAAATGGTAGCGCCGGCAGCGCCGCGAAACTGTGCGCGAAATTATTCGCCATAAGCGCGAAGCGGGCGTTCAACAACCTACTTGAAAACAGATACGTTTTACCATTACATTAAAACAGGCAAAAAGGCAAAAAAAGCACAAGCAAAATATTTTAGGAATATTAGCTGGTTATGCAAATATGCTTTTTTAAGGCAAATTTTCATAACGTGGCGCATGAAATGCGCCTCAGGCTTTTCATTCAGGCAGGCCATTGAAGGCCATTGGGCAAAAAACAAGGCCCCGGAAAATTCCGTGGCCTTGCTCGTTATCTTTTGTAAATTATTCTAGGCAGTGTAGTCATGAGGTGCCTACAATTCCGCAAGCAATTCTTCCGGCAGTTCAAAGTTTGCGAAGACGTTTTGCACGTCGTCGTTATCTTCAAGGTTTTCAACCATGCGCAAGAGTTTACGCCCGGTTTCCATGTCCACGGCAATGTTGTTTTGCGGCACGCGGGCCAGTTCCGCGCTTTGCGGGGTTATACCGGCATTTTCAAAGGCCTGGCGCAGGGTTTCAAAATCCGCCATGGCGCAGTTTACTTCCCAGCTTTCACCATCATCTATAATGTCTTCGGCCCCGGCTTCCAGGCCAATTTCCATAAGCTGGTCTTCCGTATAGGCGGTTTTTTCAAAGGTGAACACGCCTTTGTGGTCAAACATCCAGCCCACGCAGCCAGATTCCCCCATGTTGCCGCCGCTTTTGGAAAACAGGTGGCGAATTTCCGCCACGGTGCGGTTGCGGTTGTCTGTGGCGGCTTCCACCAGCACGGCCACGCCGCCCGGCCCGTAGCCTTCATAAAGCACTTCGGCCAAATCCCCGCCCGCTTCTTCACCCGTGCCCTTGCGAATGGCGCTGTCTATCCTGTCTTTGGGCAGGTTGACTTCTTTTGCCGCCGCAATGGCCGCGCGCAGGCGCGGGTTGTAAACCGGGTCTCCGCCGCCTTTGGCCGCAATGATGATTTCCTTGGCGGCCTTGGTGAAGTCCTTGCCGCGTTTTACGTCCTGAGCGCCCTTGCGGTGCTGAATATTTTTCCATTTGCTATGTCCGGCCATGCCAAAACTCCTTCAGGTCTATATATAGCATTTGATTCACAACCCGGCCAGGCGGCGCGTACCAGCCCGCCCGGGCATTTTTTATTTACTGTTATATTTCATTCTATTATTCGTGGAAGGCTTATTCCAGGCCTTTAAAGCCCTTTGCCACATAAAATGTTTCAAAACTTTCTGACCGCGAGCTTTCCGGCTTGAAGCCTTTTACCGCGCTGAAATATTTACGCATTTCATCCGTCAGCGGTTTCACGTCCGGCCCCATAAAAACCTTGACCACAAAGCTTCCGCCCTTTATCAAAAAACGCAGGGCCAAATCAAAGGCCTCTTCGCACAGGGCGGCGGAACGGGCCTGGTCTGTGGCGCGGTGCCCGGTGGTAGCCGGGGCCATGTCGGACATTACCACGTGGAAGGGCGCGTATTCCAGCATGGCGGCTTCCAGTTCCGCCGAGCGGTCAAAAATATCCGAGCGTATAAAGCGCACCTGGGGCGGGAAGGCCGCGTTGGCGTCCTGAATATCCACCCCCAGCACCAGCCCTTTTTCGCCCACAAATTCCGCCGCGCCCATGGACCATGAACCGGGCGCGGCCCCAAGATCCAGCACCTTCATGCCGGGGCGAAAGAGTTCAAAGCGCTGGTGCAGTTCCTTAAGTTTATAAACGGAACGGGCAGGATAATTTTCCTGCTTGGCTTTCAAAAAATAATGGTCTCTATATTTTTTCATACAGGCTCTTGTTGGAAGGCAAACCCAAAATGCGCCGGAAAGGGCCGCCAAATGGGTACAGCCGGCCCAAAGCGTTATGGGCGGCAAACCTTATACCCTAAACAGGCCATAAGGCCAAGAACAAAATATGCACCCAAAAGCGGCAATTTTTTTTCCCGGCGGCCCGGCGGATCTTTTAAGCCAGGAAATTGTCCTGGCCCTGAAAGGCCTTGGACACAAGGTATTGCAGCCGGATCCGGCAACAAATTCCCCGCTGGAAAATGTGCCCGGCGCCTGGCTGGAACGCATGAAGCAGGAAAAAGCCGCGCTGTTTTTTTGCGTCAACTTCAAGGCGCTGCACGGCAAGCCGGTTTTGCTGCGCCGCCTGCTTGAAGATGGCCCGCCCGTGGCCGTATGGTGCGTGGACAACCCCTGGAACCTGCTTAGCGGCGTGCAGGGGCCGGAATGGAAAGAAGTTTTCCTGTTTGTTACAGACAAAAGTTTTGTGCGGCCCCTGCAAGAGGCCGGCGCGAAAAAAGTCTTTCACCTGCCGCTTGCCGCCTGCCCTTACAGCATGGGGCCAAACCCGCAGCGTGACCGGCTTTTTCCCCCGCCGCCGGACATCAAAAAACTCTGCTTTGTCGGGCGGCCCGCCTTCCCCGGCAAAGAAGCCTTTTTTGCCGGGCTGGAACTGCCGCCGGGTTTGCTGCGCCAGGCCCTTGCCCTGCTGCGTCAGGGCCAAAGGCCGCACTTCGCCTGGTGGCTTGATGCCCTTGGCCTGCGAAACGCCGCCCTGTGGCCGGGCAAAAATGCCCGCCTGCCCGCCTTTGGGGCGCAAGAATGCAACCGCGCCCTGCGCACAAGGGCCTTGAGCCTGCTGGAAGACCACGGCCTGACAATATTTGGCGAACCCCAAAACCCGCCAGTCCTGCCCCCCGGCCATCTGCCCCCGCACGTCCCCGATGCCGCCCCCGAGGCCTCCCCCGATTACGCCCCACAGGCCGCGCCCAACTCTGCCCAAAATTCCGCCCCTAATGCCGCCCCAAATTCCAACAGCTGGCGCGCCCTGCTGCCGCACGCCCGCGATTTGCGCCCGGCAGTGGATTATTACGCCCGCCTGCCCGGCATTTACGCCAACGCGGAATTTAGCCTTGACCTTACCAGTTTGCTTTTGCCGGAAGGGCTTACCCAGCGCAACTTTGACGTTTGGGCGGCGGGCGGTTTTTGCCTTGGCGACCGCAACCCGGGGCAAGAAATTTTCCCGGCGGAACTGGTAGAGGCCAGCAGTTTCCGCACCCCGGCGGAAGCTGCGGCCCTGGCGGAATATTACCGCGCCAACCCGGCGCATAAAAAACAATTGCAACAGGGCTGGCGGCAGCATATACTGTCGCATCATAACTATCAACAACGTTTAAACCAAGCGCTGGAACTGATCTTTTCCTGACTTTCCCCTTCCACGTGCCACGGAGGATTTTATGCGTAAAAGTTCTGTTATTGCCCCATTGCCGTTTTTCGCCCTTCTGCTTTTCACCCTGTTCACCCTGACCACCTTGGCCACGCTGAACGGCCCGAATAGCGCCGTTGCGGCTTCCGCCCGGCAAGAACTGGTTGAAGACAGCATGATAAACCAGGTTATGCAACGCAAAACCATGCGCGTGGGTTTTTCCACCTTTGTGCCCTGGGCCATGAAAGACAAGAACGGCGAATTTATCGGCTTTGAAATAGACATCGCCCGCCGCCTGGCGGCGGATTTGGGCGTGCAGGTGGAATTTGTGCCCACCAACTGGGACGGCATAATCATGGGCCTGCTTTCCGGCCAGTTTGATATAATTATCGGCGGCATGAGCGTGCAACCGGCCCGCAACCTGAAGGTAAACTTCAGCATTCCCTATGATTACGCCGGCATGGACATTGTGGCGTCCAAAAGCAAGGCCGCCGGCTTCAACAGCTTGGAAGCCTTCAACAAACCGGACGTGATAATTGCCCTGCGCACCGGGGCCAGTTCCGCCGCCGCGGTAAAAAAACATCTCCCCCTGGCCCAGGCGCGCTTTTTTGCGGATGAAGCCCAGGCCCTGCAAGAAGTGAAAACCGGCCGCGCCCACGCCATGGTTTCCAGCGCGCCCCTGCCGGCCTTTCAGGCCCTGAAGAACCCGGATACCCTTTTTGTGCCGCTGGACGCCCCCTTCACGCGGGAACCCATAGGACTGGCCATTCGCAAGGGAGACCCGGATTCCCTTAACGTGCTGGACAACTGGGTGCGCATGGTGGAAAGTGAGGGCTGGCTTAAGGAACGGCGCGAATTTTGGTTCCGCAGCCTGCAATGGGAAAAGTTGCAGTAAAACATGTCCGCCAAAAAATACGGGGGCGGCCCGATAAAGCCGCCCCCCAATACTACGCCCGACATTTCGCGGGGCATTCTGCCCGATATTTCACCGGGCATTTCGCCGGGCATTTCGCGGGGCACTTCGCCGGGCATTCCGCCCCAAGGCATTGCACCCCAAGGCATTGCACAGGGTGAAGCGCAAGCGGCAATTCCGCCGCCGCGCCGCGCCCGCCGGGCTTCAGGCTACAAGGCGCGGCTGGTCTTTGACCTGGCCCTGTTCACCGGGCTGGCTGTTCTGGCTGCGGCGGTTTTTTATCAGGCCTCCGGCAAAACTTCCTATAACTGGCAGTGGGAACGGCTGGCCCCTTACCTGGCGCGTCTTGTGCCGGAAGATGGCGGGCACTTCTGGCAGCGCCTGACCCCCGGCCTTTTATTGCGCGGGTTTGCCGTAACCATTCAAATTTCTTTCTGGTCTTTTTTGCTGGCCAGCCTTTTCGGTTTTATTCTTGGCCTGTGCCGCTTTTGCCGCCGCCCTTTCGGCAGGTTGTTCGGCGGCACCTGCGTAACCCTGCTGCGCAATGTGCCGCCCCTTATCCTTGTCTTTATCATCCACTATTTCATAAACGCCCAGGTGGCCTACAGCATTGACTGGGGCTGGGTAAGCCTGTTGCCGCCGCTTTTCCCCGTCCCTTCGCAAATGCCGGTGTTTACCTCCGCCGTGCTGGCCCTTGGCCTTTATGAAGGGGCATACGTGGCGGAAATTGTGCGCGCCGGGCTGGAAAGCGTGCCCAAAACCCAATGGGAGGCCGGGTTAGCCCTTGGGCTTTCCAGCCGGGCCTGCCTGTTCAAAATAGTTCTGCCCCAGGCCCGGCGCATGATGCTGCCCCCGCTGGTCAGCCAGACCGTATCGCTGGTCAAGGACAGTTCCATTGTTTCCATAATAGCCGTGCAGGAACTTACCCAGGAAGGCATGGACGTTATAACCGCCAGCGGGCTGGTTTTTGAAGTGTGGCTTACGGTCACCGCCCTGTATCTGCTGCTTTGCCTTGCCATTTCCGGCGTGGGCAGGCTGCTTGCCCGCAACCGTAATTGAAAATTCCGACAATCCGCTGTAATTATTTAATAAAAAAATACTTGCGCCTGAACGCCATTATGGATAACAGTCTGCAAACACATATAAATTTACACTATTATGAGTAATATATGCGCAAACTTGTTTACCTTGTTCCTTTGCTGGCTTTATGCCTGGCCGCTTGCGCCAGCCGTGGTGAACAGGCCGTGAATGTGCTGCCCCATGACCAGTTTGGAAGCTCAATTCAAGAAAATGTAACCACAAAGGCCCAGGTTAAAGCCCTGCTCGGTTCCGTGGACGAGGTGCTGTTCACCGAAGCCGACAAGGAAGTCTGGATCTACCGCTACAAGCATAATGACAAGGAAGGATTTTCCATCCCGACATTCATCTTGCCGTTCGGCAAGCTGCTTGAAAGTGAAAAAAAAGCCCCGCCCACAGAATTTGCTATCCTTTTCAATGACAATGGCGTTGTCGCCAAACGCGCATCCTATGAAAGGGTTTCAGACGCGAAGGAACTGAGCCCGGCACAGTTTGAAAGCTCGATTCAGGAAAATGTAAGCACAAAGGCCCAGGTCAAAGCCCTGCTCGGTTCCGTGGACGCGGTGTCCTTTTCAGAAAATGACAAGGAAATCTGGATATACCGCTATAGAGAAAGCTCTGCCATGCTGACAAACTACATTCCGGTCGTCCAGTGGATGGCAGGCGGGAAATTAGTAAAAACCAAAGAATTTATTATACTTTTTGATGACAATGGTATTGTAGTCAAACGCGATGCCAAGGAAAAGACTGCCGCTGAATTATCAGATATTTTTGGCGGTTCCAAAGCAGATTAACTTTGAACCTGTGAGGCCATCGCGCAATGCCCTCTACTAGAGTGGTTTACGCTTGAAAAGCTCGCCTACGACTATTCCGCGGCAAGGATTTGAAGACAAATCCTTGCTGAGCAATTTACTCATTTCAATCGTAAATTGCTCTAGCCTCTATTCCCTGAACAAGCGGGCCACAAGGCCTTTTTTCCAGATGGCTTCAAGGCCTTTTTGGGTATTTTCCGTATAATTTTCCTCATTCAGGGCGGAACTTTTCAGTTCTCTGAACAGGGCCAGCAGGGTGCCGTTGTCGTATTTTTGCCCTTCAATAATCAGGCTGGGGCCAATGTGCGCGTCGCGGTAGGGGTATTTTTTCAGTTCGCGCATGGCCTGGGCTGAAGAGGTGTAATAAAAACCTTCCGGCGTAAATACAAACAGGCCGTAGCCAACGGAAAGAAAGCCCCTGTCCAGCAGGGCGGCGAAATGTTTGTCCAGCCCTTGCCCGTTTTGTATGTCCTGACCGCCTTGCATGCCTTGCCCGTTTCGTATGTCTTGC
>JAVBMP010000139.1:0-4418 GCA_031552315.1 Desulfovibrionaceae bacterium
GGCCTTTTTGCCCTTTTACTGCGTCGTGCTTCGTCCCGCGCGAAGGTCATATATGCTTGAATATACTCCCTCCGCACGGAACTACGGAATAGGGGCACTCCTTGTAAAAGAACAAAAATTCTCATTGTGCAACGGCCTCAAGTTGCGGCAAGTTTACGGTAAGCTTCTTACAGGCGCGGTTCCGGCGGCAGCGGGTACAGCCTTGGCCCGTGCGGGTAGGGCGTAGGTTCCGGCGGGTCGTAGCGTTCTCTAAATTCCCTTGGCGCGTGCGGCAGTTGCGGCGGCTGGTTGTCTCGCGGGGCCGGCTGCACGGGCAGGTACATTTGCGGTATATAGTCCTTGTAGTCGCCCTGGAAGGTCTGGGGGGCCGGTTCCTTGGATGGCGCATAAATGATGTTGTCGCCCGTCGGGTCTTGCCCCATAAAAAGGCTGTTGCCCGGTTCCGTCCGGCTGTCTGTTCCGATAATATTATCTGTTTTTCCATTTTCCGCGCTTTCCGTGGTAATAAAAGGCGAAGCCAGGGCAGCGCCCGTGGGCAGCACTACGGTTATAACAGTTGGAAATATCAAGAGTATTACAGCAAGAAGCGTTATGTCCTTCGGGTTTGCACGCCGCAAAAACATCTTGCGCAAGTCGGATAAAAAGCCTATCTTTGGCATCTTGACCTCACGGAAATTTTTTGTTTTGCCCGGCGTTGCCGCCAAGCTTAATTTTACCCGCGCCGGGCATTGCGGTTGGAACGTCTTTATAGTAAAAGCCTTTGGCTGACTAACTTTGCAAGGAGCAATTTGGCTATGTCCTCTTCAGAAAATTCAGACCGTTCAAGGGCTTATACAGAATCTGGCGTAAATATAGACGCCGGCAACGCCCTGGTGGAACGCATCAAGGGGCTGGTTGGCAAAACCCGCACCCAGGGTGTGCTTTCTGAAATAGGCGGTTTCGGCGGGCTTTTCAAGCCGGATATAGCCAATATGCAAGAACCGGTTCTTGTCGCCTCAACAGACGGCGTGGGCACCAAGCTCAAGCTGGCCTTTGCCTATAACAGTCATTCCACTATAGGAATAGACCTTGTTGCCATGAGCGTCAATGATATTTTGGTGCAAGGCGCGCGTCCGCTGTTTTTTCTTGATTATTTCGCCACCGGCAAGCTTAGCGTGGAAACCGCAAGTGAAGTCATTGCCGGTGTGGCGGAAGGCTGCCGCCAGGCCAAATGCGCCCTTTTGGGTGGAGAAACGGCAGAAATGCCCGGCATGTACGCGGACGGGGAATATGACCTGGCCGGTTTTTGCGTGGGTTTGGTTGATAACGTGGAAATTGTTGACGGTTCTTCCATTGCCGTTAAAGACGATATAATCGGCCTGGCCTCCAGCGGGCTGCATTCCAACGGCTATTCCCTGGCCCGCAAGGTGCTGGAAGAAAGCGGCCTTTCCGGTTCCGACACCTTCCCCGGCACAGACAAAACCGTGGCCGAAGTTCTGCTTGCCCCCACGGTCATTTATGTTGACGCCATACGCAACCTGATGCGCGACTTCCCCATAAAAGGCATGGCGCACATTACAGGCGGCGGTTTTTATGACAACATTCCCCGTACCCTGCCCGCCAGCGTGGCCGCCTTTATCGACTTCAAAACCTGGCCCAAAGGCCCGGTGTTTGAATGGCTGCATAATGAGGGCAAACTGAGCTGGCCGGAACTGTTGCAGATATTCAACTGTGGCATAGGCTACGTTCTGGTAGTAAAGCCCGAATATACTGAAGAAATTTTAGGCCGCCTGAACGCCCTGCAACAAGACGCCTGGGTGATAGGCCACATTGGCCGCAGGCCGGAAGACGCAAATGACCAGGTAATAATAGATTTTTCCGGCACAGAGGAGTAAGCCGCCAGAAGCCGCGCGAAAAGCAAATTTTCCAGCGCGCTTCCGGCCAAAACTCAATGCCGCCCCGCGCTACACCGCAGGGGCAAACGTCGGAGCGTGGCGCAGACTGGCAGCGCGCCTGCTTTGGGAGCAGGATGTCGGAGGTTCAAATCCTCTCGCTCCGACCAAAAAATTAATGGGTTATGATGTAAAAATCATGACCCATTTTTATTGGGAAATTTTTTCCAACCCTATTTCCAACATTCAAGGTGAAAAATAAAATATAATAAAATTAGGCTATTGCACACCGGACTCAAAATATGATTGTGCATAAGAATTTGTGCGGTGGAATCGAGCGTGACAAATGCTGTGAGCTGTAATTCCGCATAAGAAAAGTTGGTATAGAGGTTGATGGGCGCGAATTATAGCTGGCGCTACCAACACAAAAAATTTTTGCGCGGTTTCAGGAAAGCGTCAGCTTGTTGATTTGCAGGAACAGAATCAGCGGGTCAAACGGTGAGGAAATAAAACCAAGATTTTTGTAAAAAATGGCGGCATTTTCATTCAGGGCATGCACCAGCAGGGCCCGTATGCCGGTTATGCGGGCAACTTGCAGGCTGCGCAGCAGGGCATCACGCACAAGGGCCGTGCCCAGGCCGCGCCCTTTGTATTGTGAATCAACAGCCAGCCGGGCCAGAATCATTACCGGAATTGGGTCTGGCATGTTTCTACGCACGGGGCCGGGGGAAAATTCGTGCGCCACGCTACCTACGGCAAGCGAATAGTAGGCAGCCACCGCATTCCCCGTACAGACAACATAAGTGCGTGAAGCTCCGGCGGCTTCATTTTTAAGGGCTTTTTTCTTCAGCCATTCGTCAAGCGCGTCTTCGCCGCAGGAAAATTCACTTGAAGTATGTTCTGGGGTTATTGGCCTTGGAGCGGAAAATTCAACATCGTTCATGCTGTTTGCCATGCCCGCTATTGCTTCCAGGGCGTTGGCGCGGCAAACAGTGTGCGCAATTTTTCCAACTGTTCTTCAGAGGGCGCGTTGTCAAGCAGTTCCGTAAAATTAGCCCACTGCCCGGCATCAAGCTGGAAATGGCTGCGATCTAACAGAACATCTTCAGCGGAACGCAGGGCATTTTCCAAAATAAAAGTAGTGCGGTTTTTGCCCAAGGCCTTGGCCGCAGAGTCTATAAGGGCTTTTTGCACTTCGGATATCCGCAGGTTTATTACATTTAAGCTTGGCATATCAACTCCTTCTTTATGGGATATTATGCTTGACAACCCACCTTGTCAATACAATGTGTGTACGCATTGTTGATGTGGAGCGCCCCCAAGGCCGCCCCACTACTGTCACCCCGCAACGTGTCACCCCCTGATCTCCGTCCCGCAGGCATTGCACCTGTAGCGTCCGCGTATCTTGCCGTCTATTTGTTCGCCAACGGCTACGCCGGTTGCGGCCCCGGCGGAAAAGCCCGCTATGAGGGCCAGAAGCAGGTCGGTTGTAAGGATTGAAGGCCATTGTACAATGTAGCCGCAAGGCGGCAAAATGAGTTTTTGTGGTCGTATTCTTCAAGTTTTCGGCATTTTTTCTCTTTAAGGGGCATTTTTATGCCCTTTTCAGGTAAAATTCGCCCTGATTTTTGTCTTTTGGCGAAATTTGGGCGCAGTTATCCTATAAAACGCGGCAAAAACAGGGCACGCTTCAGGTTATAGGCCAGGGACGAAAGGAGCAGCTCGCCCTGAACCTTGAGCGTGCCGATGTAACTGGCGCGGCCCATTGAGTACGGCCCCTTCAGCGTGCCGAAGACGCGCTCCACAACGTAGCGTTTTTGGCTTATCAGCTTATTGCGCTGCCGGTCGCGGCCTGTTAGGGGCCTGTTCCTCCAGGCGCGGCTCATGATGCCGTTTTTGCAGCGATATTTTTTCAGAATCTGGCTGTTTTTCTCGCTGGTATAGCCTTTGTCCGCGTAAACTCTGGCCTGTTCCGGCAGGTGGGAATCGAGCACAAGCTTTTCGAGTTCGCCGGTATCCGAATGGTTGGCCGGGGTGGCGTGAACGGCCAGAACCAGGCCGGTTTCGGCATCCACGCTGGTGTGGGCCTTGAAACCGTAGTAAAATTCCTTGCCTTTCTTTGTCCAGGCCGCGTCGGAATCGCGCGAGTAACGTACGGTGACGCTTGCGTTTTCACCTTGATCCGGGTCAGTTTCCGGCTCTTCCCGGTCTCGCGTCACGGTTTCAACCTCCACCTGCTTGCGCGGACGGGCAGCGCTGCTAATTATGGAGGCATCCACCGCCACGCCTTTTTTCACCAATTTTCCCTGCTTTTCCAGTTGGTTGTTTATTTCATCCAGCAGCTTCTTCAAAATGTTCTTTTCTATCAAGAGGTTTCTGAAACGGCAAATAGTGGTGTGGTCCGGGACCGAATCTTCCAGCGAAAGGCCGGTGAAACGGACGAACGAGATGCGGTCAAGCAAGGCCGCTTCGGTTTCCAGGTCGCTAAGCCCGTACCATTGCTGCAAAAGTAGGATTTTCAGCATCAACAGCGCCGGGTAGGCCCTG
>JAVBMP010000086.1:0-26293 GCA_031552315.1 Desulfovibrionaceae bacterium
CATTGCACAATGAGAATTTTTGTTCTTTTACAAGGAATGCGAGTTTTGCGCGGAGGGAGTATATTCAAGCATATATGACCTTCGCGCGGGACGAAGCATGACGCAGTAAAAGGGCAAAAAGGCCATTGTGCAACGGTCTCAAACACTTATTTTGTGAGGCTAATGATGCAACGCCCGCCGATGTCCCACTTTTGGCCTTATCTCTCGCAATTTTTCCTCGTTTTCGCCCTGCTGTGCTTTTCCTTGACCTCTATCCCCACTGCCGTCTTTGCCGCTGATTTGTACATCAACGGCGGTGGTGGCGGCGGCGGCGGGCGGGGAGTGGCTGGAGGTGGTGGTGGTGCCGGCGGCGACAGCACGATTTCTTCCAACTTTGGCGGTGGTGGTGAGGGTGGCAATTTCATATGGGCGGAGGTGCCGGTGGCGGTACGGGGGGCGGTTCCGGAGGAGATGGAGTTGGAATAGGAGCTGGTGGCGATGCCAGTTCTGCTGGCGGTGGGGGCGGCGGCGGTGTCGGCTCTACTCTTGGTGGCTCCGGGCTTGTCGGTGGCGCCAGTGGTGGAATGGGTGAGGGTGGTGCCTCCGGCGCCAACGGCTCTGGTGGTGCCGGGGGGGCCATGACTGATGGTGGCGAGGGTGGCGCCGGAGTCACCACCGGCGGCGGGGGCGGGGGAGGAAGTTTTCAGAATAACGCTGCCGCCGGCGGAGCAGGTGGAATCCATACCCATTCTGGGTTGTCCGGCACATACAATACCCTTGCCATTGAGGGCGGCATTGGTGGAAGTGGTGCTGCCGGAGACGGGGGGGATGACTCGGGCGGCGGAGGCGGCGGAGGCGGCCATGTGGCCGCGAATGTTTCCGGAGCGATTGAGGCCGCCACGCTTACGATTTCTGGCGGCACGGGCGGCGCCGGCGGCTCTAACGCAATCGTGGCGGGCGGGGTGACAGCCGGGGCAGGCGGGGCGGGAGGCACCAACGGCCAAGGGGGAGGCGGTGGCGGCGGCGGCAACGCCGTCCTGAATGCCGCCGGCCAGACTGTGACCGTGATTAATAATTTGAGTATAAGCAGCGGTGCCAATGGGAGCGGCGGCATACGCGGCGGCGCTGGTGGTGCCGCCAGTTTCACGGCCACCACCCTGATCGCGCCCAACATCAACCTGATCAAAAAAGACGGGGCGCTGACCTTCAACGTCACCACTCTGGATGTAAGCGGCGGCAACACCGCCCTGAATCTTACCGGCACCACGGCCGCCGGGGTGACTATCGGCAACGTAACCCTTGCCGGCGGCAACACTTTTACCCTGAACAACAGCGCCGGAGACATGACCCTGACCAACCTGAACGTCACCGGCACGGGCAGGCTTTTTGTGGCCGACGGCGCGCGGCAGTCCATCACCAACCTGAACGCGGCGGGCGCTGACCTGACCTTTGTGCTGCCCGCCGGAGTGGTGGCGAACCAGACCATTGCTTCAGTGAACAACGCCAACATCACCGGGGCCACCATCGGCGTGGACGATGGTAACGGCAGAATCACCATGAGCCCCGGACAAAGCGTGAAGCTCCTCGCGGCTTCCGGCGGCATCACCGGGCAGGCGGCCAACCTGACCGTGCAAACCCTGAACGGCGATATCTTTGACCTTCAGGTCAGCGGCAACGACCTTTTGCTGATCCTGCAACAGATTTCCCCCAACACCCCGGCCTATGAGCGCCTCAAGGCCTATGCCGAAGGCCGCACGGCCACCCTGGCCTTCGTCAACCAGGGCACGGACCTGATCATCAACCAGGGCATGGGCTCGGCCATCGCGGCCACCAGCGGGCCGGGCTTCCAGTTTAACGCCTTTGCCGCCGGTTCCGGCGGTTGGAACCGCTACAACACCGGTTCGCACGTTGACGTTTCCGGCGCATCCATGCTGGCGGGCCTGGCCATAGGCAATGACGCCGGGCCGGGCCGCATCACCGCCGGGCTGTTTTTTGAAGGCGGCTGGGGCAACTACAATTCCTACAACAGCTTCAGCAATTACGCCCCGGTGGATGGCGCTGGCGACACCAACTACTACGGTGGCGGCCTGCTGGGCCGGTACGACCTGACCGGCGGCGCGTTTTCCGGCTTATATTTTGATGCCTCGGCCCGCCTGGGCAACGCGGACGCGGATTTTTCCACAGGCGATATCCGCTACAACGGCAACAAGGCCAATTTCGATTCCGGTTCCACGTACTGGGGCGCGCACGCGGGCCTTGGCTACCAGTGGAATTTTTCCGAAAAGGCCATGCTGGACATCAGCGGCAAATTCATATGGACACGCCAGAACGGCGATAACATAAGCGTGCATGAAGACCAGGTACGCTTCAGTGACGCCGATTCCCTGCGCACCCGCCTTGGCGGATGCTTTTACTACGCCCTGAATGAATACGCCACACCCTACGCCGGCGCATACTGGGAACACGAATTTGACGGCAAGCAACACAGCAGCGTAAATAATATAAACATAGCCGCCCCCAGCCTGAAAGGCGACACCGGCATAGCCGAACTGGGCATAACCATAACCCCTGTAAAAAATTCCCCCTTCTCCATGAACCTGGCCGTCCAGGGCTACGCCGGAGTGCGCGAAGGCATAACCGGCAGCCTGCAACTAAAGTTCAAGTTTTAAGGAAAGAAATGAAGCTGGGGGAGGGAAGCACAAGGGCCGCTGTCTTTGAGGGCGCCCTTGAGGTTCCCTTCCCCCCAGACCCCCTTCCTTCCTTTACCCTGATCAGGGTTGGTTTGGTAACCTTTACAAGACGAACCCCGGCCCATCTATTAACAGCAAATGCCCTCTATCCATCGTCCACCCCGCCAAACCTGCTTATTAACGACCAGCGCCTTCACGCCACCGCTACCCAAACCAAACCCACCTATTAACGACCAGCGCTTTCACGCATCCGAGCCTAATATTCCGCCTGTCCGGGCTGGGTAACCAGCCCCAAGGGAGCGCCCTCCTTCAACCGCGACCTGTTGCGGGGTGCAGGGGGCGGCGAGCCCCCGCCGTGGGGGAGTCCAGAGGGGGGCGACGCCGCCCCCCTTTCGGCCCCCGCCGGGCAGGCGACCCACCTGCGGTCAGGGAAAAAAACACCAATCCAGGCACGCCCTTCATCCAAGGAACTCCCCTCTTCCCCCTCTTCCCCTTCTTCCTCTTCTTCCTCTTCTCTCCATCTCTTCCCCCTCTTCGGCCCAGCCGGGCAGGCGCCCCACCTACAGTCAGGGAAAAGAAATCAAAAAAAACGACCCCTGATTACAAGAGGCCGCTTTAATTTAAATCTGAAAGCTTCGCTTTCAAATTTTACATGGCATTACTGGTGTTCAGCACATTAATCTGTTTATCCATGGCTTCTTGCAGTTCTTTGGGCAGGCCCATTATATCCACATTCAAAAAGCCGCGCACTATGGTTGATGTGGCTTCATTTTCATCCAGCCCGCGCGCCATAAGGTATTCAATTTCTTCCTGGGCTATTTTGCCGACGGCGGCTTCGTGTGAAAGTTCCACCCCGTCAATATTTCCATCCAGTTCCGGTATGGCGTGTATGCGGCCGGAACCCAGGATAAGCCCCTTGCATTCCAGGTGGGCTTTGGCCGGGGCGGCGTAACCGCCAATGAAGCCGCGGTTTATTATGGTGCCGCCGGTGGTAAGGGTTTTGGCTATAATTTCCCCTTTGGTGTCCGGCGCGTTCAGCAAGATTCTGTTGCCCGCGTCTATGTGCGAACCTTCAGGGGCCACAACCACGGAATTGAAGCGGGCCACGGCGCCGCGCCCGTTCAGGCTTATGGAGGGGTACATTTGCAGGTCGCGCACTTTTTCCAGCAGCACATAGTTGCTTACAAAAGACGAATCTTCTTCAATTATCCCGGCGGAACGGGGCCTTACGTCTATTTTGTCGCCCCAGTTGTGTATCATGGTGAAGGTAAGCTTGCCGCCCTTGGCGACATAAAATTCTGAAACGCCTATGTGGGCGGCGTCATTGGTGTCATGCGCGGTTACGCAGCCGGAAATGATGTGCATTTCCGCCCCTTCTTCCACAATCACAATGTTGTGAATGTTTTGGCCCACGCCGCTGCCTTTGATGAAAAGGCAGGACTGCACCGGGTCTATGATATGCGTGCCGGCCTTGGCGCGTATGAAGTAGCCGCCGTGCAGGTTGTCGTCCGCAGAGCGGGTAAATTCATCTTTGCCGGGGGAAAGGGCCTTCCAAAAATATTGGGGCAGGCCGTCATAAAGGCGCAGGGCTTCCTTTATGTCCATAAGCTCCAGCCCTTCTTGCCTGCTTTGGCAGTGTACGGCGTTGTAGTTCATGTGCATGAAGGAACCGCTTCTGTCCTGGCAGGTGGCGTCTATGCCGGCCAGCAGCAAACGGGCCTTGTCTTCGGGCTTCAGGGTGCTAAGGTCGCCTATGGGTGAGGAAGCTGCCCCGCTGAACTGGTATTTTTTCAAATCAACACTCATTGGGAAGCTCCTATTTTTTATAAAGCCGCTCAAGGTCGCTTTTGGCTGTTACCGCCGCCTTGTGAAGGCTGTCGCCGCTGGCATAACAGCGCATACATTCCTGATAGCCGTACTTGCGCACGTTATCAAGAATATCAAGGGGTTTTGCCTCACAGCACAGTACGCCTTCATACATTACCTGCCCACGGTCGGCCTTGACGTAGTCCAGAATATAGCCGGTATGGGTGATAATAAGGCCGGATTTGGCGCAAGGGGCCTTGCCTGTTGGGCCTTGTTGCTGGCCGGGGCAGCATTTTTCACAGCCTTTGGCGCAGTCGCAGTCCACTGCCGGGCCTTCCAGCAGCAGGCGGGCCGTGTTGCCTATAAGGGCCATGTTTTCAAGGTCAACGCCAGATTCCGGCTCATCAAAAAGCAGCAGATCCGGGGCCTGGGCCATAAGCTGCAACAGTTCAGACCGTTTGATTTCCCCGCCGGAAAAGCCCGCGTTCACATCGCGGTCAAGAAAGCGGTCAAAATTCACCTTGCGGGCCAGGTCATCAACATTGACCGCCTGGTCACGGGCGCACATTTCTACCAAATGGCGGGTGGGCAGGCCGTGGATGGTGGGCGGGCGCTGGAAGGACATGCCAAGGCCAAGGCGGGCGCGTTCATACATGGGGGCGTGGGTTATGTCGCGCCCCTTGAAGATGATGCGCCCTTTGGTTACCTTGTAGGCGGCAAAGCCCATTATGGACATCAAAAGGCTGGTTTTGCCCGAACCGTTCGGGCCAAAAAGGATAAAGGTTTCACCTTCCTCAATGGAAAGGTTTACGCCTTTAAGTACCGGTGTTCCGGCTATATCAACATGCAGGTCTTCAATCTTCAGCATGATGGCCTCACTATGCGCGCCTGAAATTTATGGTAAAGCGCCGGCAGGCTACTTCCGGCTGCCAGCGCTTTACCTCATACGCGAAATAATGCCTTTTGTAAAATGTTGATTGCACGCCGGGCGCGGGGTTGCATACGCCCGGCCCGGCCCGGCGCCGTTATGACATTTTCGCTTTGAGATTGTCGCTTAACGGCGGGCAAAGCCCGCCTACGACAATCTCGCGGGCGTTGTTGCGCTTCGCTTCACAACGCCAGAGCATTTTACCCGGATAGATAATTTCAATGACAAAATGCTCCAAAACTTAATCAACCTTGTAAAAGGCGGTGGCGGCGGCGTTGCAGACAGGGCACTTTTCTGTCTGCGGGCCTTCATGGGTGTAGCCGCAAACGCTACAGATGTAATAGTCTACATCCGCGGCCTTGCCGCCCGCATCCAGGGCCTTCTGGTACAATTTGGCGTGCACTTCTTCAACCTTGTTTACAAAGTCAAAGTAGATGCTGACGGCCTTGTTGCCTTCTTCTTTGGCTTCCGCCAGCATTTGCGGGTACATTTTGGTGAACTCGTAAGTTTCACCGGAAACGGCTTCCTTAAGGTTGTCAAGGGTGGAACCTATTTTACCGGCATTGCGCAGGTGGGTAAGGGCGTGAATGGTTTCCGCCTCGGCAGCGGCGCGGAAAAGCTTTGCAGCCTGCTTGAAGCCTTCCTTGTCGGCCTGGCGGGCAAAGGCAAGGTATTTGCGGTTGGCCTGTGATTCACCGGCAAAGGCGTCCATAAGGTTTTTTTCAGTCTTGCTCATAATGTTCTCCTTAATTCAGGTTGATGTATGTATTTGCGTCCTGATGGAAGGGATTTCTTATCAGGAACAATTCTTGTTTAGCATAGAAAATAAATTTGTAAAGTAAAATTTTGCGTTACAAATAAAATTTATCCCGCCCCGCATTGAAGGCTGTTGTTTTGTCATAAGGCAGCGCAGCGCGAATAAAGCGCCGCATTACAAATAGCGTCGCGCCCTGGCCGCATACCGCAAGTATTCATCACCGAAGCGTTCCTGCATGAATTTTTCTTCTTCCAAAATTTGCAGGTGCAAAATCCCTATGCTTATGGCCGCCAAAATAAGCAGCGGCGGGGTAGAAAAGGCCAGGGCGCTGCCCAGGTAGAACAGGTCAAAGCCCACAAAGGCCGGGTTGCGGCTGGCCTGGTACACCCCGGTTGTTACCAGGCGGGTATTTTGCGTGGCATCTACCCCGGCCCGCCAGTTGTCGCGCATGGCTTTAAGGGCGCTTAAAAAAAAGCCCACGCCCACGCAGGCAAGCAACAGCCCGGCCCCGCGCATGAATGGGCTGGTAAGGACAAAATATTTTTCTCCCCAAATAACACTGGCATACTGCAAGGCCCCCATGCCCCAGGTGGCAAGCAGCAGGGCCAGTTCCAGCCAAAAAACGCGGCGCGGTTTTTGCCCGCGCCCCAGCCGGTTTGTTTTTATGCCCCGCTTTGCCAGCAGGGCCTGCTTGCCAAAATAGGCCAGATAAAAAAGCGTAATTATAACAAGGCCTGCAACCTTATATATCATGGAAGACGCTCCAGTAAAAAATGCCATATGCTATAGGCATGCGGAAAAATTGAGTTTTCGCCAATAAAATTTTCTATACTTTTCGCCTATAAACGAGTATACACCTTTTCCGGTTGTATGGCAACGCATAATGTGCAACGCGCTTATTGTGCAATGACTTCAATGTGCAAGACTGGACTTGCCAGAACGGTTTGCGCTTGAAATAGCCGCTTATGGCGGCAATGAAGGCCGTCCGCGCAGCGGGTTTTTAATCGGCGGTTGGGCGCTGCAAGCCCGGCCGCCATAACTAATGATGGAGTGTGGACATGAGCAAAAAGTTTATTGCGGAATTTGTGGGCACCGCGGTGCTGGTTCTTATGGGTTGCGGCAGCGCTGTATTTTTGGGCTGCGCCGCCAATGGCGGGCATTTTGCCGTGGCCATGGCCTTTGGCCTTTCCATTGTGGCCATGGCCTATGTTATTGGCAATGTTTCCGGCTGCCACATCAACCCGGCGGTTTCCTTTGCCATGTTGCTTAACCGCAAGATGAGCGTGAATGAATTTGGCGTGTACCTGGCCGCCCAGTTTGCGGGCGCTTTGGCCGGGGCCGCCCTTTTGAAGTACCTTGTAGCCACCACCGGCATTGACCTTACCGGCGGCCTTGGCTCCAACGGTTTTGGCAGCGTGGGCATGGTAGGGGCCATTGTGGTGGAAGTTGCGCTGACCTTTATTTTTATTTTCACCATTCTGGGCGTTACTTCAGACAGTTCCAAGGGTAGCGTGGCCGGTATTGTTATTGGCCTTACCCTTGCCTTTGTGCACATTGTGGGCATTCCGCTTACCGGCACTTCCGTAAACCCGGCCCGCAGCTTTGGCCCGGCCATATTTGCCGGCGGCGCGGCCCTTACCCAGCTTTGGGTGTTTCTGGTAGCCCCGCTGGCGGGTTCCTTCCTTGCTGTGACCGTGTTCAAGGTTATTAACTGCAAGAAGTAATTTCCGGTAAAAGCCGGAAAAAAATCCCCTGAAGGCAAGCGCGTTCAGGGGATTTTTTGTTGCGTGGCCTTTTCTTGCTGCGGCGGGCAGAATGGGGGGGAAGTCCACTTCCGGCGGCTTCGGCTTGCCAGGACGCATAATCAGGACGCATAATCAGGGCGCATAGCCAGAATGCATAATCAGGGCGCGTGGTGCAGGCGGAATGTTCAGCGGGCCGCGCTTGCAACGCGGTGGAACAGTTCCGGGTACTTGTCTTTGAAGTTGCCTTGTCCCGGCAAAGATGCCAGGGGCGGTTGTACCCATTCCAGCTTTTCTTGCCCTTTGAACCAGGTAAGCTGGCGTTTGGCGTAGGCGCGGGTGTTGCGGAACCAGAGTTCCCGGCATTCCGCAAAATTGGCGCGGCCTTCAAGGTATTGATAAAGTTCCGCGCAGCCAATGCCGGACCAGCCCGGCGCTTCCGGGCGCGGGCACAGGGCGCGGGCGGCTTCGGCCTCTGCAATGGCCCCGGCCCTCAGCATTTTGTCAATGCGCGTGCTCAGCAGGGTTTCCAGTTCATTCAGCGGCAGGCCTACCCCGATTTTTATGACCGCATGCCCGTTGTGGGCGTTTTGCGCCAGTTTTGCCCCTTCCGCCTGTTGGGCATGCCACCAGCTAAGGGTGTGCCCGGTGCCGGAAAGCACTTCCAGCGCGCGGGTGATGCGCTGGCGGTCATTGGGGTGAATTTTGGCGGCATAGGCCGGGTCTTGCTCTGTCAGCAGGCGGTGCAGGGCGGGGGAAGCTTCCGCGTCGCAACGATCCTGCCAGTAGCGGCATACTTCCGGGGCAATTTGCGGTATGGGGGCAATGCCGCCCAGCAGGCTTTTCAAATAAAGCCCGGTGCCGCCAACAAGGATGGGCAGCCGGCCTTGTTCCGCGCAGTGGGCCAGTTCGGCTTCCGCCAGTCTGGCGTAGGCCCCGGCGGTAATTTTTTCCTCAATGGCCAAAAAACCGTAAAGGCGGTGCGGGCAGCGGGCCAGTTCATCCGGGCCGGGCTGGGCGGTTATGATGGGGAAATCTTTATACACCTGGCGGGAATCCGCATTGATGACGCAAACGGGACATTCCGCTGCCAAGGCTTCAGCCAGTTCAAGGGCCAGGGCGCTTTTGCCCGCCCCGGTAGGCCCGGCTATGCAAATTACCGGTAACTTCTTCATGCCCGCAAGCTCCGCAAGGTTCCCACAACATCTTCCGGCAGGGGCGGCATGTTTTGGGGCAGCAGTTTGAAAACAAGGTTCTTGTCCGCATTGGCCGCGTAGCGGGCGCAAAGTTCCGCCGCGCCAAGGGGACGGGCTTTTTCTTGCAGGCCGCCCAAAAAGGCCAGGTACCCTGTCACGGCCTGCGGCGTAACCCCGGTCTGGCGCAGTTCACGCAGGGCCAGCGCGGCGTGGCGTTTGGCAAGGCGTTCGCCTTTGTGGTCAAGCAACAGCGGTATGTGCCCGTATTCCGGCAGGCAGGCTCCGCCCGATTCGCCTGGCGGATTCAGCAAAAAAAACAGGCGCTGGCGCGGGGTGCTTTGCAGAATGTCCGCCCCGCGTATCACCTGGGTTATGCCCATTGCCATGTCGTCCAGACTGACGGCCAACTGGTAGGCGAATACCCCGTCTGAACGGCGAATGGCGAAGTCCGCCGCGTAACGGGCGGCATCCAGCATTTGCGGGCCAAGCGCCAGATCATTGAAGCGCAAGGCCTGTTCGGCCAGGCGCGGGGGGAAGGCCAGGCGTATGGCGGGGCGGCGGCCGGCGGCCTTCAGGGCGGCGTCTTTGGCGGCGCGTTCCTGTGGGGAAAGGTTGCGGCAGGTGCCGGGGTAAGGCGCTTCATGCTCATCCCCGGCTTGCGGGGCCCCGGCAAGGCTGCGTAATTCCTGCCTTGTGCAGTAACAGGGGTAGGCCAGGCCCTTGCGCAGCAGTTTTTCCACCGCCTGCGCGTACAGCTGAAGGCGTTCGCTTTGCCGGTAGGGGCCAATGCCCGCACTGTTGCGCGAGGTGCCTGTTCCCCCGCCTGCTTCGCCTGTTTCGCCTGCTTCGCCTGTCCCGCCTGTCCCGCCTGCTTCGCCTGTCCAGCTTGGCCCTTCATCCCAGTCCAGTCCCAGCCAGCGTAAATCTTCCAGCAGGGCGGCTGTAAATTCCGGCTTGGAGCGTTGCGGGTCAAGGTCTTCCAGACGCAGAACCAGCGCCCCGTTTGCCACGCGCACGCCAAGCCAGGCCAGCAAAAAGGCCCAGGCGTTGCCAAGGTGCAAAAATCCGGTGGGGCTGGGGGCAAGGCGTCCGCGAAGCATTGAAAACCTGCTGTAAAAAGATGAAGGCGTTTCACATTAACCAGTGTTTCCTTAAGGTAAAAGCGCCGGGCTGGCAAGTACGCGCCATTTGCCTTCTTGCGCGTTATCCGGTATGAAAACGGCGTCAGGTCATTGCAAGCCCCTTCATTATAATGAGGGGGTTCGGGGGAAATCATTTCCCCCGAAAAAAAATCCCGAAAAATAAAAACCTTCCATAAAAATTTCTTAAGGCGAACCATATGAATTTAAACGGCCTTCTGGTCGGCCTGGGCAACCCCGGGCCGGAATACCGCAACACCCGGCACAACCTTGGTTTCATGCTGGTGGACGCGCTGTTGGAACAGTGCCCCGGCGCGGACAAGCTTTCCAGTTCCAAAAACCGTTACGAGCTTTGGCGCTGCAAGCTTCCGCCCCTGCGCGGAAAAGGCCCTTCCTGCGGGGAATGGCTGTTGCTTAAGCCCCTTACCTACATGAACCTTAGCGGCGAGGCGGTGGTGCCGGTGGCGGCCTATTACAAGATAAGCCCGGCCAATATTGTGGTGGCGCATGACGAGCTGGATTTGCCCCTTGGCCGCATGCGCTTCAAAACCGGCGGCGGGGCGGCGGGGCACAAGGGCATTCTTTCCATCGCCGGGCTTCTGGGCACGCCGGAATTTTACCGGTTGCGCCTGGGCATAGGCAAAAACGCCGGGCAAGATGCGGTTTCTCATGTGCTGGGGCGCTTCCGCGCGGAAGAGGAAGCCTTGATCAAGCAAATACTGGACGCCGGGCTGGAAACATTTTTAACCTTCTGTTCGCAAGGTTTTGCCCCTGCCAAGGCCCTGGCAGAAAAATTCAACCCCCTTGAAACAGGCCAGGCGGGCGGCAAATGAAACAACGCATATTTTTTACAGGCGGCTGCCGCAGCGGAAAAAGCGCAGCAGCGCAACGCTGGGCGGAACTTCAGGCCCCCAACCGGGTATTTTTGGCAACCGCTGAAGTGTTTGACGCGGAAATGGCCCGCCGGGTGGAACTGCACCAGACAGCCAGGGGCAAGGGCTGGCAAACAGTTGAACTGCCCATGCGCGAGGCCATGAACCTGAACGTGTTTTTGGAACGGGCCGGCCAAGTCGGGCAAGAAGCGCGGGGCGCGGGCGTGCTGCTGCTGGATTGCCTTAGCCTGTGGGTTTCCGCCGCCATGGAGGCAAACCCGGATGATGACGCGGTGCTGGCCGCGCTGGAAAAGGCCCTGCAAAGCCTGCATGCCCTGCCGCTGCCCGTTGCCGTGGTAAGTATCGAGACCGGCCTGGGGCTGGTGCCGTCCAGCCCGGAGGCCAGGCGTTACCGCGACCTTTTGGGTTTGGCAAACCAGCGTATGGCGGCCTTTTGTGATACCGCCGTGTTTATGGTAAGCGGCTTGCCGCTGGTCTTGAAGGGGAATTATGAGCACAGACCGTGAACCCGCGCGGCAAGAACCCGCGCCGCAAGAACCCGCCCCGCAAGAGCCGTTTTTGCGAGAGCTGCCCTTGCGTGACATGCCGCCAAAAGCCGCGCATTTTTGCCTGAAGCTGGAAAACTTTATGGATAAGGATCTGGGGGTGGAACCGCGCGGGAAAACCCTTGTGCTGGCCTTTTCCGGCGGGGCGGATTCCCTTGCCCTGCTGCTGGCGGTAAAGGCGCTGGCCGGGCGGCCCTTCTGGACGGGCTGCCGCCTTGTGGTGGCGCACCTTGACCACGCCTTGCGGGCGGAATCCGCCGCCGAGGCAAGCGCGGCGGCAGATCTGGCAAAGGCGCTGGGGCTGGAATTTGTAAGCGCCCGGCGTGACGTGGCGGCACTTGCGCGGGCGCAGCGCATGGGGCTGGAAGAAGCCGGGCGGGCCGCGCGTTGGGCCTTTTTGGAAGAAACGCGGCAAAAGCACGGCGCGGACTGGGTGCTGGCCGCCCACCAACTGAACGATTTGGCGGAAGATGTGCTGCTGCGCCTTTTGCGCGGCGGGGCCTGGCCCGCGCTGGGCGGAATGCGCGCCCTGGATGAGGAACGGCGCATCTTGCGGCCCCTTCTGCTTACCCCGCGCGCGGCGGTGGAAGAATTTTTGAAAGCCCTGGGCCAAAGCTGGGTGGAAGACGCTTCCAACAAAGACCAGGCCTTTTTGCGCAACCGGGTGCGGCATGAGCTGTTGCCCATATTTTTGCGGGAAAATCCGTCCTTTTTGGAAAGCTGCGCCCGGCTTTGGCGCTTGGCCCGGCTGGACGAGGCCTGGTTCAAGGAACTTTTGCCCGCACTTGAACCGGGGCAAGGCGAATACAGTTTTTCACGCGAATACTTGCGCGGCCTGGCCCCGGCCTTGCGCCTGCGCTGCTACAAGGCGGCCTTGCAAGCCCTGGGGCCGGGGCAGGCGCTGTCTTCCGGCCTGCTGGCGCTGGATGCAGCCTGGCAGAGGGGGGAAGGGGGCAAAACCGTGCAGTTCCCCGGGCCAAAGGTGGCGGTTCTGCGCCAGGGCGGCATAGTGTTCCGGCGCGGCTGAATAGCCACAAGGTATTTTTTACCCCTTGCCGGAGGACAAGATTCGTCCTTGTGGACACTGTCTAAAATATTTCTAGAAAAGTTGTGAACTTTCAAGCCTTGCGCTTGACCTTGCTATAAGTTCAGAGTATTTTGAATTAACCAGATTACAATATCCAGTAACGCCTACTCTTTAAAATCAGGAGAAAAGACTATGAATATTTTGCTTTTTGGCCCCAACGGCAGCGGCAAAGGTACACAGGGCGCGCTTTTGAAGGAAAAGTTCAACCTGGCGCACATTGAATCCGGCGCGATTTTCCGCGAACATACCGTCAAAGGTACTCCGCTTGGTCTTAAGGCTAAGGAATACATGGATAAAGGCGATCTGGTGCCCGATGAAATAACCATTCCCATGATTTTGGAAACCTTGAAGGAAAAAGGCCAGAACGGCTGGCTGCTTGACGGCTTTCCCCGCAACATGGTTCAGGCCCAAAAGCTTTGGTTTGCCCTGCAAAACGCCGGTATCAAGCTTGATTATGTGGTGGAAATTCACCTTACGCGAGAAAACGCCAAAGACCGCATAATGGGCCGCCGCCTTTGCGCCAATGACAACAACCACCCCAACAACGTATTTATTGACGCCCTGAAGCCCAGCGGCGACAAGTGCCGGGTGTGCGGCGGGGCGCTTTCTGCCCGGTCTGATGACCAAAATGAGGCCGCCATCAACAAGCGCCACGATATTTATTATGATACCAGCACCGGCACAATGGCCGCCGCGAACTTTTTTCAGGAACTGAGCAAGGAAGCCGGCTTCAAATATATTACTCTGGACGGTCGTGGTGACATTAACAAGGTTAAAGAAGAACTTATTTCCCGACTGTAAAACTGTTTTGATTTATAGGCATTTACGTGTTTCAAGGGCGTTTCTTTACTGAAGCGCCCTTGAGGCGTTTCTGATTAATTTTTATACGTTTTGCAGTTAGAAAATTTTGTCATTGAAATTATCTATAAAATTTAGGCCATTGCGCAATGGCCTAAGATTAAATCTGGTGTTGTGCAGCGAAGCGCAATGCCAGCGAGATTATCGTATTTGCACCAATAGGGGGTTATTATGCGCGGTATAAAGCTGAATCTTCTTTTTATGTTGTTGCCCGGCATCATTTTGGCGCTGTGCATCCTGAGTTTTATAAATTATCATGAATCCATAGAGGTTGCAGAACAGGCCGCCGTGGTGCAGGGGGAAACCATTGCGCGGGAACATGCGCAAAACATGACGAATACCTTTGAAAAGGCGGAAACAACCATCAGCAACCTTGCCGCTTCTTTGCTGCGCCTGCGTTCTGAAGGCCTGGCCGACCGCCGGGTGATGAATGAAATTATTCATTCCGCCATAGCCGGGAATCCGGATTTTTTCGGCATATGGGCGCTTTGGGAAACAAACGGCTTTGACGGGCGCGACAGCGAATATATAGGGCATGAAACCCTTGGCAACTCTAAAGGCCAGGCCAATGCTTACTGGGCCTTCAAAAAACCGGGGCAGCTTTCATTTGAAGCGTCTGAAGACTATTTTAAAGAAAAATATTACACCAGCCCGCGTGATGCCGGGGCCTTAAGCGCCTTGCCGCCCTATGAAGATTCCGGCACGCTTATGACGTCCATAGCCCTGCCGCTGCGCGACAAAGGCACGCTTCTTGGCGTGGCCGGGGTGGATATTGACCTTGGTTACCTGAACAAGCTTATTGCCGAGGTGCGGCCCTACAAAACCGGCTTTGGCATTCTGCTTAGCGATGAAGGGGTTGTTATTGCAGGCCCTTCAGAAAAGCTTGCCGGCAAAAAACTTGCCGAGGTTTTTGTGAGTTCACACAATGAAGTGCGGGCAGGCATGAACAGCGGGGGAATTTTCAGTCTGCGCGGCCTTTCCCCCACAAACGGCAACGAACTTTTGCAGGTTTATCTGCCTGTTAAGCTTAAATCTTTCAAAAATCCCTGGTACTTTATGGTTGCCATGCCCATGGAAGCTGTGCTTGAAGGCCCAACCAAACAGTTGCGCCTGAATTTGCTTTACAACCTGGGTATTTTGGCGGCCCTTGTCGTTATGGTCATATGGGCGGCCGGGCGCATTTCACGCAACATAAACCGCACCTGCGACTATGCCCGCGCGGTGGCTGGCGGCAACCAGAACGCGCAAATAAACAGCAAGGGCTTTTCCACTGAATTGCACGTGCTTATAAGCACCCTGCAATCCATGATGGAGTCTGTGCGATCCAGTATGCAGGAAGCCAAAAATAAGGAAAGTGAAGCCCTGCAAGAGGCGGAAAAGGCCAAAGAGGCCACCGCTGCGGCGGATGCCGCCCGCGCCCGCACGGAACAAAGCCAGCGCGACGCCCTTGCTGTGGCGCGTGAAGTAGACGCAGTGGCCCAGCGCCTGCAAGAAGCCACGCGGCTTTTGCAGGAATATAGCGCCAATACCGAAGGCGGCATAAAAGAGCAAGACAAGTTGATGTCTGAAACCGTAACAGCCATCGGGCATATCGCGGAAGGCACCTTGCAGGTGGCCGGGCGTACCGACCAGGCCGCCGGGTTTGCGGAAAAAACGCGCGGCACCGCCGGCAATGTGGCCGAAGTGGTGCGCCAGGCGCTGGAAGGCTTCAGCGCTGTAAGCGTTGAAACAGATTCCGTTGGCCGCCAAATGAAAGACCTTGGCGCAAGGACGGAAAAAATCGGTTCCATCCTTGATATAATTAACGATATTGCGGATCAAACCAACCTGCTGGCCCTGAACGCCGCCATAGAGGCCGCCCGCGCGGGTGACGCCGGGCGCGGCTTCGCCGTTGTGGCCGATGAAGTGCGCAAACTCGCGGAAAAAACCATGCAGGCCACAACAGAGGTAAACAACGCCGTGGGCGGCATTCAAAAAAGCATGCAGGAAAGCGCCGCCGGCGTAAGCCGGGCCACCCGCATAGCGCATGAAACGCTGGAATACGGGCAAAAAGCCCAGACCTCGCTGGAAGAAATTGTGGAACTGGTAGGCGGCGTAGCCGGGCAGGTGCATGATATTGCCACCCTGTGCCAAAACCAGTCTGTGGTCACCAACCAGATTTCCAACACCGTTGCGTCACTAAGCCACCTTAGCGGCAAAGTGAAAGACGCGGTAAGCGCCAACGTCAAAGCGGCCAGGGAACTGGAACCGGAAGCGCAAGAACTTGCGCGCCTTATGGACAGGCTGGTGAAGTAGAAACATCCAGCCTGAAATATCCAGTCTGCTGGCTCAGTTCGAATATAATATGAAAGCCGCCATACCGGGCGGCTTTCATATTATATTCGCCAGGAACTTGACTTTTGCATGGTGTGGATATACAAAATTATACAGACAAGCGCCGTTTGGCGCGCAAAAGCATTCTCAGCAACTTTAATCAGGCAGGAATATATGCAGCAAGTTCAAATAACCCGTTGGGGAAATAGCCTTGGTTTCCGCCTGCCGCGCGGCATTGCGGACAGCCTTGGCGTTCGCGCCGGGGATACTTTGGAACTTACCCCGTCCGGCGAAGGTATTTTACTTAGGAAGGCGCAACAGAAGCTTAAAAGATACGCGTTGGCCGAGGTTATTGATTCCTTTGCTACCGCTGCGGAATACCCGGAAGAAAATTTTGGCCCGCCGCAGGGAGAAGAAGTATGGTAAGCGGTATTGCGCCGCGCCAGGGGCAAGTGTTGAAGCTTGATCTGGATCCCGTTCTTGGGCATGACCAAAAAGGTTACCGGCCCGTGCTGGTAGTTTCCGCTTCACTATTCAATCAGCGTACCGGTTTTTGCTGGGTTGTACCCATAACCACCCCGCAAAAAGGCCTGCCCAATGAAATTCGTTTGCCGGAAGGGTTGGCTGTTTATGGCACGCTGCTGCTTTCACAACTACGCTCAATAGACTGGCGGGCCAGGCCGTTTACTGTGGCCTGCCAGGTTCCGCCAGTTTTTTTGGAAGATATGAACGCCCGCCTTGGCGCCGTACTGGAAATAGATTAGAGCAATTTACGATTGAAATGAGTGAATTGCTCAGCAAGGATTTGTCTTCAAATCCTTGCTGAGCAATAGTCGTAGGCGAGCTTTGCTCGCCGTTAAGCGACTATTTCAAGCGTAAACCACTCTAGAACATTTCTTCATTGAAAGAAAAATAAAATGGCCTTAAAATCAATATCCGGCTTCTTTTTGATGCCTTAGCGCCAATACTACGATGCAATCCGCGTATATTTCATACACCAGGACGTAGCCGGAAGCCCCAAATGGCATCAGAAGCTCTTTGTATTCAGGCTCCAGATCATCAGCGGGCCGCCCGGCATGGGGAAATTTTTGCAATATGGCGGCCTGTTTTCTTATGGCATTGGCCGCTGCCCTGGCCGCATCCGCATCTTTTTCCGCAAGAAAGCGGTAGGCGCGTTGAATGCCCGCAAGGGCGGCAGGTGTAAAAATCAGCCTCAAATGTGGCATTTGGGCGGCTCCACATCATGGCCGTTTTCAAGCTCTGCCAGCCATGCGTCAACCTCGGCTGCGCCAAGGTGCAAGCCGGTGTGTATGTAATCTTCGTGCGCCTTTTGGGCTTCTTGCCGCAAGGCCTCCCGCTGTTCTTCCCGCATAACAAAGCTTTCAACCGCCTGTATCAGCAGGGAATTTATGGAACGTTGCCGCATCTCTGCCAAGCTGTTCAACCGGGCGCGTAATTCACCGGGCAGCCTTACGCTGACCGCGTTTTGAATTTGCATGACCCTTCTCCATACTGCTAGAGTGGTTTACGCTTGAAATAGCCGCTTAACGGCGAGCAAAGCTCGCCTACGACTATTTCGCGGCAAGGATTTGAAGACAAATCCTTGCTGAGCAATTCACTCATTTCAATCGTAAATTGCTCTAAATATTAGGGCAATACCAGTTGCCGCAGCGTCAACATAACTACAAACAACTACAAGGTCAAGCGCGGCGCTGTGAAAGCTTGCGGCAGGCAAAACAACAGCAAAGGGGGCCAAAAGGCCCCCTTTGCGTAAACTCAAGCTATGAACAAGTCAAATTAGAACTTGTACATGGCGCCGAACATGGCCTTGATAACGTTTTGCTTTTCAAAACGGTTGTGCCATACGGTTTGGTCAAACTTCATGTGCTGCCAGCCAAGGTCAAGGTAGAAGTACAGGTTGTCGTCGAATTCAAAGCGGTTAGCAAGGGTGAATTCGTAGCTGTAATCCTTGGTGGTCAGGTACTTCACTTCGCCCATGCTGGCGAGGGCGGCCTGCGGGGCCAAGCCGCTGCCAGTGTAGCGGGGGAAGTAGGAGATGTTGTCGGAGTTGTTGGTGCCGCGCAGGTAGCCAACACGGATGGTGTGGAACAGACGGTCAAACACGCCAAGGTTGTAGTCCTTGATCTGCAGGCCGATACCCCAGGTACCGACAGCGGAGGTGGTGATGGTACCGTAAGGAACGCCAGGCAGAGCGGCGTCACCGCCGGCCATGCCAAGCATGTTCCATACCGGATCCTGAGAGTTGAACACGGGCAGACGGCCATAACGGCGGTCCTTCAGAGCGTTCGCGTTGTCACCGGAAGCATACCAGCCGAAGATGCCGGGAATACCCCAAGAAGCCTTGTAGTCAATGCGGGCGGCGGCATACCAGCCGGCGAAGCTGGCGGCGTTCTTGTCGTGGTTGTTCAGGTTGCCGTACATGGCGTCAAGGTAGAAGGAAAGCGGGGCCAGGCTCGGGCTTTCAAACGGGGTAAGGCGCAGGGCGATACCGCCGCTCCACAGGCTGGAGTAGCTTTCCATAAGGGCGTTGCCGGCAGCGGGGTTGGTGCTGTAGGGCAGCAGGCTGCTGGGAACGGAAGTAACAGTAATCGGGTTGGCGTTAAGACCGAGGGGGTTGGTAAGCGCGCCACGGTTGGTCCAGAAGTTGGTGTTGTTGCCGATGTTGCTGTAGATCAACCAGGGGCGGAAGGTAACAGCCTTGCTGTTGTACATACCGATCAAGCCGAAAATGTCGGCGGCATCAAAGGTGTTGCCGCTGGTGATATTTTCGGTCATGTCATAGGGGCGGGCCCAGAAGCCGGTAAGGTTCCAGCTGTTGTTGAACTTGTAGGAAGCGCTGATGCCGCCCACGTCACCCTGCAGAACCTGGTTGCCGCCCATGGGGGCAACAGCGGAAGGCAGGTAAATGGGCTGAAGACCCATTTTGATGTTCAACTTGTTGTCGGTCATGGGAACATACCAGTCAATGTAAGCATGACGGGTTTTGATGTTCACGCCGTCGGTGTTCAGCTGGCCACCGTTACCGTTCAGGTACATGGTGTTGTTGCCTGTAGCGGCGTAGCCGCCAATGGCGTTCTGGCCACCGGGGGTGTTACGGCCCCAGAACTGCGGGCCAATTTCAAATTCCAGCACGCCTTTCAGGGTTTCAGAGGCGATGATGTCCATGCCTATGCGTACGCGCTGGGCAACGCGGAAGTCATCATCGTTGTCGGTCCACAGGGCGCCTTCGGTGTAACCGCGGCCGTAATCGGCAACGTCAGCTACGAAGGTGCTGCCGGCGCTGGAGTTTTCTTTCCAGCCCATGATGAAAGTATAGTTACCTCTGAGCTTTACTTCGATAGCGGAGGCCGGGGCGGCGATTGCCAGCACCAGAGCAGCTACCATCAATGTAATCTTACACTTTTTCATAAAAATCCTTCCTCAGTTGGTGGTTTTTTGGGGTTGCCCCCGTAAAAAAAATTGTACTTGATGAAGTAAACTTTTTGCCTTGGGCAATTCTTAGCATGGTATTTTATAGAACACAAGCCCTTTGTGACAAAAATTACAAATTTTTTTACTTTTAGCCGTAATAAGCGGTAAAAAATAGCTTTTTCTGTGAAAGTAAACTTTTTTTGCCTGCTAATACCTTGATTTTATTTGTAGCTTTTTTTGTGGCGCGGGCGGGGGCAAAAAAACTTCACCGGCAAATTTTTTATACGCCCCAAAATGCCGGGCAATGGCCGTTGCGAATGAGGCCTTTTTGCTCTTTTATCAAGGAAGGCCCATTCATGCCGGTGAACGTGCGAAGGGAATATATTCAAGCAGATATGGCCTTCGCACCGGGTTACGGAACATGGGCGCACTACGGTAAAAGGCCATAAGGCGGCATAAAAATATCCCGGCGCTGTAAAAAACAGCGCCGGGTTCAGAGTAATGGCGTGGCAGCGGGCCAGGCGGGAATTACGGCAGGGTAAAGCTGACGGCAAAAAAGGGTCAGCCCTTCATTTGCAGGCCTTTGAAAATTATTTTGGTGGCGGTTTCATCCACCAGCTCCGCCACATCCATGAATTTATCCATAAACTCCAGGATTTCATGGCGGCGTTCTTCCACAGACCACTGGAAGTCTTCTTCCAGGTTTCCGGAAGTGAGGTATTCTTCCAGTTCCAGCAGGTATGGCATGTCCAGTCTTGGCATAATGCTTCCTCTTGTTGGCTGGCTGAAATTAGCGTATGGCCCCTATTTTGAACTCACAACGCCGGTTCTGGCTGTAGGCGCGTTCATCATGGCCGGTTACCGCCGGGTGAAGCTTGCCGTAGCTTACCAGTTCAACCTGTTCCGGGCGCACGCCAAGGCTGTGCATGTATTCATAGGCCACTCTGGCCCGGCGTTCGGCAAGGGCCATGTTGTATTCATCTGTGCCGCGCTCGTCGCAGTGCCCTTCAACAACCACGCGCAACTGGGGCACGGTGGTAAGGGTTTTGGCCTTGGCGCGCAAAATTTGTTTGGCTTCTTCAGTAAGAGAAAAGCTGTCATATTCAAAATAGACGTTGCTGCCCAACACCTGGGCGGCGCGTTGTTCTTCCGCCGTAAGGGGGCGGTATACGCCGTATTCCGCGTCTGTGTGCGTGTACGGGTTGTTGTTGCCGCCATAGTTGGCGTTGCCCTGGTTGGCCCCGTTGTAGCCGCTATCTGGATAGGGGCTTACGGTAAGCTGCTTTTTTTCAAGGCAGCCGGAAGCGAAAAACAGGGAAAGAACTATACCGCATAAAAGAACAGGACGCATGAATCTATTCATATGTTACTCCGTCATACTGCTGGCAAAGGCCAAAACGGTCTTTGCAATGGCGTGTTATTTTGGCGTGTTACGCCGGTGTGCGGCTTGCCGGCAAAAGGGGCTTTGCGGACAACTTGCTTTACAACATTAATTCAAATGGCAAGCCGGCATGAAACAAATTATATCCGCTAAATATGTCTTTGGGCCTGTAGCAACGTAATGGGCAATCCTGCTCTTTGGCAAGTAAGAAAAGTTTTTTTATGGCATCAGGCCGGAATAAAAAACTTTTCTTACGCAGCCCAAGGGCAGGGCGTTGTAAAACAAAGCCCTGCCGGGCAAGCCCGGCAGGGCTGAAAAACTAGCGGATGAAGCCAACCTTGAATTCACAACGGCGGTTTTGCGCCCAGGCGGACTCATTGTGCCCTTCCACAGCCGGGTGCATTTTGCCGTAGCTTACCATTTCAAGCTGGCCGGGGTTGACGCCCAGCATGGTAAGGTATTCATAGGTTACCCTGGCCCGGCGTTCACCCAGGGCAAGGTTGTATTCTTCCGTGCCGCGTTCATCGCAGTGCCCTTCAATTACCACGCGGATTTGCGGGAAGCGCTTCAGCACGTCCGCCTTGGTGGTAAGGGTGGCGCGAGATTCCGGCGTAATGTCAAAACGGTCATAGCCAAAATAGATACGGGCGTTGGTGATGGTATCCATAGCCTGTTGTTCTTCCGCCGTGGGCGGGCGGTTGACGCCGTAGTCGCCTTCAGCGGCGCCGGGCGCGGGCTGGTCTTTGCCGCAGCCGGAAAGGCCAAGGCAAAGCAGAATGCCAAACACAGATGCAATGCGTAAAATCTTGCTCATATTCATGCTCCGAGCGCAACTGATTGTTAATTTGCCGATGCCGGGGTAAAAGCCGCCGCCTGTTTGCATCCGGCGGTTTTTGGCGCAAACACTTGGGCGCAAAATAACCGCGAAACAGGCGCATATAGCTTTCACTCTGCTTTTTCTGGTATATCCGCATGGCCCTGCTTGTCAATACCAATAGGTAAAAAGTTTAAAGATTTTTTAGAAATCCGGCCAGATGCCCTTGCCACCGGGGTTGCCTTTACGCTATTCTGCAACTTGATAGTATTTATTAGTCCGTAACAGCCCAGAAAATTCCGGAGTATACCTTTGCCGAACCCGCTTGCAGATTGTCTGGTGGTGCAACTGGCCCGTTTTGGCGACCTTGTGCAAAGCAAGCGCCTTGTGTGTTCATTGGAAGCGCAGGGCAAGCGCGCGCACTTGTGCCTTGACCATTCTTTGGCCGCCCTGGCCCGTATTGTCTACCCCAATGCCGTTTTGCACCCCATGCAGGCCCACGCCGGAAATTGTTCACCCGCTGAAGCCCTGGAAAAAAACCTGAAATGTTTTGCGGAACTGAAAGATATTGAGGCCCGCCAAGGCTTCAGCGCGGTTTATATACTGAACCGCAGCCCTTTGGCCTCTGCCGTTGCCGGGCTTTTCCCGCCGGGCAAGCTGCGTGGTTACCGCCTGAACAACCGGCAGGCGGAAAGCGCGTTGTGGAGCAAACTGGCCGGGCGCTGGACAAAAAACCGCCCAGCCGCGCCGCTGAACCTGGTGGATTTTTGGGCCTGGTGCGCCCGCCGCCCGCACGGTTCGCCAGATTTTGCAGAAATAACAGATAATTTTTCCGCCCTGGAGCCAACCATTTGCAAACCCCATAACGGGGTTCAGGAGGGTGGGGGTCTGGGGGTGGGGAACCTCAAGGGCGCCCTGAATGCGCAGGGCTCTTGGGGTTCCCTCCCCCAGTCCGACCCTGGCCCCATAGAACCTGGCCCCATAGAACCCGGCATGGTGAACCCGCCCGCCCGTCCGGCGCGTAGCGGGCGCATTGGCGTGGTGCTGTCCGGGCGGGAATCTCGCCGGTCTTTGCCGGTGGAGGAACTGGCCGCCTGCGTTCAGGCGGTTTTCATAGGCCGGGGCGGGCCGGAAATTGTGCTTTTGGGCAGCAAGGCGGAACGGGCGGCGGCCCGGCGCTTAAGCCGCCTTTTCAGCGGGCCAATGCTGCAAAAAACCCGTGACCTTAGCGGAGAAACCGCCCTTACTGACCTGCCGGAAGTGTTGCGGGGGCTGGATTTGCTGCTTACGCCAGATACCGGCACCATGCACCTGGCCGCCCACCTTGGCGTGCCGGTGCTGGCCTTTTTTCTTTCTTCCGCCTGGTGTTTTGAAACCGGCCCCTACGGGTTGGGACATCAGGTGCGTCAGGCCGTGGCCCCTTGCGGCCCCTGCCTGGAAAGCGCCGCCTGCCCGCATAATGTGGCCTGCCTGGCCCCCTTCCGCCACAAGGCCTTTTTGGATCACCTGGCCGGACGGCCCAACCCGGAATGGCCCAACGGCATGGTGGGGCTGGTAAGCACGCTGGACAAGTGCGGGGTAAACTACCTGCCCATTGACGGGGAAGACCCTTTTGAGGAACAACGCGCCCTGGCCCGCCGCCTGGTGGAAGACTTCCTTTTTGCGGAAAAGCCCGCGCCGGAATATGACGAATGCAACCGCTTGCGCGGGCTGGCCGCAGAATGGTTTACAGATACGGACTGGGTGCTGCCGCAGTTTTAGAGCAATTTACGATTGAAATGAGTGAATTGCTCGGCAAGGATTTGTCTTCAAATCCTTGCCGCGAAATAGTCGTAGGCGAGCTTTGCTCGCCGTTAAGCGACTATTTCAAGCGTAAACCACTCTAGGCAGTCTGGCCGCGAGCGTGAATTTTGTTCTCTGACGCAGACAGAGGGCAAAAGGCACCTTATGACGACACTGCCTAACAAGTTCTTCAGTTTTTTATTATAACCTTAGAGGTTTCACGCAATGACAAGAGTGCTGGTCGTATTGCCGTTTTACGGAGGTTCCCTTCCCGTTGGCCGTTACTGCATGCAGGGACTGCGCGATGCGGGCTGCCTGGCGGAAAGTTTTGAAGCGCCGGAATTTTTTTCGGCCTTTGAAGCCCTGAAGGGCCTGAAAGTGGCGCAAGACCGGCTGGATTTTTTGGAACACAGCTTCCTGCAAAGCATAGGCCAGGCCATTCTGGCCAAGGTGGAGGCCTTTGCGCCGGATCTGGTGCTGGCCATGGCCCAGGCCCCCATGCCGCCCAGCGTGCTGAAGCGCCTGCGTAAAGACGGCGTGCCCACGGCCATGTGGTTTGTGGAAGATTACCGCCTTTTTACCTATTGGCGGGCCTTTGCGCCGCTTTACGACATATTCGCGGTAATTCAGCAAGAACCGTTTTTTAGTGAACTTTCAGCCATTGGCGCGGAAAATGTCCTGTATCTGCCCCTGGCCGCCCAGCCGGATTTTCACCGCCCGCTGGAACTTGCCCCGAAAGAAAAAGCGGCATTCGCATCTGACCTTTCCTTCATGGGCGCGGGTTACCCCAACCGCCGGGCGCTTTTTCGTGAACTTACGCGTTATGACTTCAAAATTTGGGGCACGGAATGGGAAGGAGAAAGCGCCCTGGCCCCGCTGGTGCAGCGCAACGGCAGCCGCATCAGCCCGGAAGACAGCGTCAAGATTTACAATTCCGCCGCCATCAACCTGAACCTGCATTCCAGCATCAGCCCGGACGCCGAGATAAAGCCCGGCGATTTTGTAAACCCGCGCACCTTTGAATTGGCCGCCTGCGGGGCCTTCCAACTGGTAGACCGCCGCGCCCTGCTGCCGGAACTGTTCAACCTGGCCGCGCCGAATGCCGGCAACCCCGGCCAGCAGGCCGAACTGGCGCCCTTTTCCAGCCAACAGGCCGAGTTAGCGGCCTTTTCCAGTAAGGCCGAGCTGTTCAGCCTGATAGAATATTACCTGAAGCGCCCGGAAGAACGCGCCGCCCTGGCGGAAAGGGCCAGAAAGCGGGTTCTGGCGGAACACACCTACAAACAGCGCATGGAAAGTTTGCTGAGCTTCGCGGCGCAACGCCTGCCGCAAAACGCCGGCGGCAAACTGCCCGGCTTTGAGCAGGGCTGGCCCAAGGCCCGCAAGATCACAGGCTGGCCGGAAGACCTGCCCCGCGAATTGCAAGACGAACTGCTGCAACTGCTGGAAAAGCTGCAAGTGCCGCCCCAGGCGGATTTTGACGCGGTAATAACCGCCCTGCGCGGGCAAAGCGGAGAACTGGCCCCGCTGGAAGCCGCCCTGCTGTTTTTGGATGAATGGAAGAAGCAGTATAGCAGATAACGCGGATAAGCTGCTTAAATATCAGCTTTAAACCGTCCTTCCGCCGCGCGGCAAAACTTTTTCTTGAAGCCGGGGGGCTTTTGCACTAGTGTTTCTTGATAGCCCTTTATTTTATCAACCCCAATGGACTGGATTTACACCATGAATATTCGTTATGAACTTTTGGACAAGGCCCAGAGAAAAACCCCGCCCGCAAAAGTTGAAGGTTTCGGCGTGGTGCGCACAGACCATATGTTTTTGGTCAATTACAAGGACGGTTGCTGGCATGATGCCCGCATAGCGCCTTACGGCCCGCTTTCGCTTATGCCCGGTTCCATGTCCCTGCATTACGGCCAGGCCATTTTTGAGGGGGCCAAGGCCTTCAAGCATGCGGATGGAGAAGTTTACGCCTTCCGCTTTGATGAAAACGCCAAGCGTATGAATGCCTCGGCCGAAGTGCTGGTCATGCCGCAAATCCCCGCAGACCTGCAAATGGAAGGGGCCCTGCGCCTGCTGGATGTTGACCGTGACTGGGTGCCCACTCAGCCGGAATCTTCCATGTACATTCGCCCGTTCATGTTCGCCACGCAAGACCTGCTTGGCGTGAAGCCCAGCGCGGAATATATTTACTGCATTATGCTTTCGCCTTCCGGCCCCTACTACAAAGACGGCTTTTCCAAAGCCATAAAGCTGCTTATAACCAACAAGTTCCACCGCGCGGTTTCCGGCGGCACCGGCACGGCCAAGGCCTGCGGCAACTATGCCTCTTCCCTGCGCGCGGCGGAATACGCCTACAAGGCCGGGGCGGAACAGGTGCTGTACCTGGACGCTTCCAACAAATACATTGAAGAAGCCGGGGCCATGAACCATTACCATGTCCTGGAAGACGGCACCTTTGTCATACCGGAATTTAACGACAGCATATTGCGTTCCATAACCTCGCTTTCCGTGCTGGAACTGGCCAAAATGGGCAAAATAAAGGCCCGGCAGGAAGTTATTGAAGTAGAAGACTTTATCGCCAAGGTAAAGGCCGGTAAAATCATCGAAGCGGGCGGCTTTGGCACCGCCGCCGTGGTAAGCCCGGTTGGCCGCTACATGTTTGATGACGGCACGGAAATAACCGTGGGCGACGGGCAAATAGGCAAACACAGCCGCGCCCTGTACGAACTGTACACCGGCATGCAAACCGGCAAAAGCCCGGCCCCGGCTGGCTGGCTGAATAAAGTGGAACATTATAAATAAGGATGAATAACGTGGGGGGGGGGGGGGGGGGGGGGGGGGGGGGGGGGGGGGGGGGGGGGGGGGGGGGGGGGGGGGGGGGGGGGGGGGGGGGGGGGGGGGGGGGGGGGGGGGGGGGGGGGGGGGGGGGGGGGGGGGGGGGGGGGGGGGGG
>JAVBMP010000044.1:0-13744 GCA_031552315.1 Desulfovibrionaceae bacterium
ATCTGCCAGGCCAGCGCAATAGAGCAATTTACGATTGAAATGAGTGAATTGCTCGGCAAGGATTTGTCTTCAAATCCTTGCCGCGAAATAGTCGTAGGCGAGCTTTGCTCGCCGTTAAGCGACTATTTCAAGCGTAAACCATTCTAGGTAGTGCAGTCACGAACATGAATTTGCTTTCTGACGCAGACAGAGGGCAAAAGGCACCTGGTGACGGCACTGCCTACAGGCGAAAGCCAAATTCCCGGCCCAGTTCCTTCAGTTCTCCACGCAATTCCGGGTGTTGCCACAATTCGTTTTGCACCGGCCACCAGTCCGCGCCGGGCAACAGGGCCTTGGCCTGTTTGATGGCGTTTTGCAGTTTGCGCGCGGGCACCGGGTAGCTGCGCAGGCCGTGGATAAAATCCTGTTCCAAAAGGTCAAGGCAGCGCCGCCGCAAGTCTGGGGAAACGGGTTGTTTTTTTATGTACGCGGCGCAGCGTTCCACCTGTTCCGGGCTGTTTTCCTGCCCAAAACAGCAGGCCCATATCAGGTAGGGCAAAAACTCCGCCCAAAGCTGGGGGTAGGCCAGGGTCTGCTGCCCTTCCTCCCACGGCCCAAGGGCAGAAATAAGGTGCCGGGCCAAAATCTTGCGCCGTTCCTTGTCGCGGTGGAGCTTTTGCCCCATAAGGCGCAGGCACAGAAATTCCCGCACATGGCGGGGCAGTTCCGCCGCGTTGCGCCGCGCTTTGGAGCCGTCTGGAAAATAGGCTTCCAGGCTGCTGTCGCGCAGGGAAACAAAGCTCAGGGGCGTGTGCCGCGCTTCCAGCAAGCCTTCCCCTTCCAGCCCGGTAAATTCATTGCCCAGATAGTTGCTGGGCGGCTGCCAGGCCCATAAAAAACTTAGGCCGTCACCCGCCAGGCGGTGTCGCAGTTCCGCCCGCCCGGTAATTTCCCGGAAGGGCCGCTCGGAATCGTCTTTGGAAAGTTCTTCCCAGCGGGCCGGGTCATCAAGGTGTATTTCCACTTCCAGCGCGGGCCAGCGGAACAGGCCCACCTGGCCGTTAAGGGGCAGCCGCCCCCCGGCCTGAAGCCATATCAGGGCCATAAGGCAAAGGGCCGCCGCGTCCTGCTGTTTGGGCAGAACACGGGTTTGGAACACCTTGGCCCCGCTGCCTTCATCCGGCTTGTTGGAAACGGCCTGGGCCAGAATGGCCTGCAACTGCGGCTGTAAATCCGGGCAGCCGGTATCATGCGCCAGTTCCATGGCCTTCAGGGCGAAACCCATGGCGTTTACCGGCTCTATGCGGGAAATATCATCAAAAAACCAGGCGCAGCTGGCAAAGGAGGCCAGGGCGTTTTCCTGCATGGAAAGCAGCTTCCAGGCGCGGTCTTCCGAATGGGTGGGGATGAAATGGCGGGTGGCAAATTCCGCGCTGCAATCGGGGTTGGCAAGCACTTCGCCGTATTCGCGCAGGGCCGCGTGGGGGTTTAAAAACACCGCCGCCCCGGCGGTAAAGAAGTGTTTGTCAAATTCGGCCTTCAAAAAATTCAGGGCCTCACGCAGGGGGCCGCGCCAGCGCTGGTTCCAGCCGGGGTGCCCGCCGTCCGTGCAGCCGCAATCGGCGCGCCAGCGTTCCACCCCGTGCACGCAGCTCCATGATGAAGGTTCACGCAGGCGCACCCGCGTTACCGGCGGGTTTTCCGCCAGCCAGGCCGCTATGTTGGTAAGGCCGGTCTGGTCGCGCCCGCTTATGCCCTGCCCGATGGCGTGCGCCAGGGCCATTTCGCCAAACTTGAAGTGGTGGCCGTAGGTTTCACCATCCGTAGATATGGTAAGCAGGCCGGAAGGCCCGCAGTGTTGGCGCGCCGCGCCGGAAAGGCGTTGCCAAAACCTTTCGCCGTCACTTAAAAGCCCTTCAAAGGCAATGGCTTGCGAAATTGCGCCGTGGTAAAACACCACGGCAATTTCCCGCCCGCCCGGCAATTCAACCTTATAGGGAATGGTTACGTCAAGAATGCCTTCATGCGTGGGGGTAAAATCCTGCCCCGGCGCGGCAATGGCCTCTGCCTGGCGCGGGGCCAGGATGACAAACTTTATGCCTTCAGCGGCCAGCGTTTGCAAAGTGGCGCTGTCCACCGCGCATTCCGAAAGCCACATGCCTTCCGGCTTGCGCTTGAAGCGGGCCTGAAAATCCGCAATGGCCCAGACGCATTCCAGTTCTTTATCCAGTTCAGAGGCCAGGGGCATGATGATGTGGTGGTAAACTTGCGCGATGGCGTTGCCGTGGCCCCAGCGTTCCTGGCTAAGGCGGTCGCCTTCAACCATTCTTTCCAGCACGTTGGGGTTTTCCCGGCGCATCCAGTGCAGCAGGGTTGGCCCGGCGTTAAAGCTTATCCATTCATAACAGTTCAAAAGTTCCGTAATGCGGCCGTCAGAATCCATTCTTCTGGCCCAGCCAAGGGGGGCGTAGCTTTCCCGCACAATGCGCTCGTTCCAGTGGCGCATGGGGGCCGCGCTTGGTTCCAGCAAAATGCGCCCCAGCCACGGGTCTTCACGCGGGGGTTGATAAAAATGCCCGTGGATACAAAGTTTGCCAGCCATGTCGCCTCCGCGCTGGTGCGCAGTGTTATTCTTTCTTATTCTTTGAACCGCGCCTCAGGCCCAGGGTAACACCGGCGGCAAAACCGGCTATCATGCCCAGGCCTATGGAATAACGCAGGTTTGGCGTAAAGCCCAGCAAATATCCGAACACCCCCAACGCGCCGCCGATAAGTATGCCACGGGCAATATAGTCACCCGCGTTCAATGGGGCTTTTGGCTTTTTTTCCTGATTTTCCTTTTTGGCCATACTTCCCCCTTATCCTTGAATTGCCCGCAGCGGCGCTATATCCGCAATGCGCGGCAGCATGGTCTGGCGCAGGTTGCGCAATTTCTGGGCAATGGCCTGGCAATCTTTGGCCGCCGGGGAATCCGGGAAGGCCTTTACCAGCGCCTGTTGCCGCAGCACGGCTTCGGCCAGTTTTTTATCGGCCCGCACCGCGCCAAGGGCGGACGGGGTTATGTTCAAAAAGTGCGATGTGGCGGCCAGCAGGCTTTTGAAGGTTTGTTCCTCTTCCTTTTTGCCTTCCACCTGGTTTACCAGCACAAAATGGTCTTTTACCCCGTGGCGGGAAGCCAGCACCTTTACCAGCGCGTAGCCGTCTGTAAGCGAGGTGGGTTCCGGCGTGATTATCAAAAGGCGCAGTTGGGCCATGGCGGCAAAGGCCAGGTTGGTGGGGGCTATGCCCGCGCCCACGTCAAGAAAGACAAAATCGTAATCCGCGGCCAGGGCGTTGAGCTTTTGCACCAGCACAGCCGGGACAGGCTTTTTTTGCCCGGAAAGGTCTGAAATGCCGCTGGTGGCCGGCAGCAGGTCAAAGCCGTCTTCAATACGCACCAGGGCTTCCGTGGCCGGTATGTCGTCTTCCAGCAGGCTTTGCACCGTGTGTTCCGGCGTAAGGCCCAAAAGCACGTCCAGGTTGGCAAGGCCGAAGTCGCAATCTATCAAAAGCACTTTTGCGCCGTCCAGGTACAGGGAATAGGCCAGGTTAAGGGCCAAATTGCTTTTGCCTACCCCGCCCTTGCCACTGTAAACCGCTATGCTTACTGTTTTATTTTCTGACATTGCATTTATCCATTATTTACCGTTGTATTACAATTACTTGCCCTGCCCGCCCAGCAGGGAAAACAGAAATTTTTTCTCATCAGACTTCACAAGGGTGTTCGCGCCCATGACGCGCGCGCAGGCCCCGGAAAGCAGCACGCGGTTTTTGCCCTGGCGCTTGGCGTCATACATGGCGTTATCCGCCTGGGCCAGCAGTTCAGCCTTGCTGTCTATGCCCTCACTTTCCGCTATGCCTGCTATGCCGCAAGAAAAGGTACACTGAAAGGGCTTGCCGGGCACGCATTCAAATATTTCCTTGCTGAATGCGGCCAAAAGCCGTTCCGCCTGTTTTTTGGCTTTATCTATGGTAACGCCGGGCAGCAAAATGACAAATTCCTCGCCGCCTATGCGGGCGGCAAAGTCGTAGCTGCGCAAAGACTGTATGATGTATTTGCCAAGGACGCAAAGCACTATGTCGCCGCAGGCGTGCCCAAAGCTGTCATTGACGTTTTTGAAGTTGTCCAGGTCAAGCATGGCAAGGCTTAGGGGGGAAGCGGTGCGGCGCGCCCGTTCAAATTCCACATGAAAGCGTTCCTCAAAGGCCCGGCGGTTGGGCAGGGAGGTAAGCGAATCATGATCCCGTTGAAAAGCCAAAGATTCTATGCGCTTGTGCAACTGTTCCAAAAGGTTTGCCTCATCCCCTTCCATCGGGATGCCCAGCCAGGAATCCAGCGAATGCCGGTTGGCAAGCTGACGCCAGCCAGCAGGGTCCAGCCCTTCAACCAGGCGGGCTATAACCATGGAATGCCTGCTGGCGGGCGGGGAAAAATTGGCCACCAGCGTGGACAGATACTTCAGCTCATTGACCAGCCTTTCTTCAGATTCCTTATCCCAGGCATGGTCATTCGCCAAAGCTTCCGCCGCGCAAAGGCCGGATGTTTCAGTTTTTGTCCGAATGGGCATAGAGCAGGTTATCCATAATAAATTTATCAAGGTTGCCGTCAAGCACGGCGTCTACGTCCGTGGCCTCTGTGCCGGTGCGGTGGTCTTTGACCAGCCGGTAGGGTTGCAAGGTGTAGGTGCGGATTTGGCTGCCGAAATTTATGGCGTCTTTTTCCTGATACTGGGCCTTTTTACCGGCCTCACGCTTGCTCAGTTCAAGGTTGTACAGCCGGGCCTTGAGTATTTTCATGGCGCTGTCCTTGTTTTGATGCTGCGACTTTTCATTTTGACACTGCACCACAATGCCGCTGGGCATATGCGTTATGCGCACGGCGGAATTGGTGCGGTTTACGTGCTGGCCGCCCGCCCCGCTGGCCCGGAACACGTCTATGCGCAAGTCGGCTTCCGCCACTTCAATTTTGATATTTTCGCTTACATCCGGCATAACGTCAATAGAGGCGAAAGAGGTGTGCCGGCGGCCGGAAGAATCAAAGGGCGAAATGCGTATAAGGCGGTGAATGCCCCGTTCATTCTTCAGCAGGCCGAAAACATTGTTGCCTTCCAGCCGCAGGGTGACGCTTTTCACCCCGGCCTCGTCACCAGCCAGGTAGTCCAGCATTTCCAGCTTGCAACCGTGCCTGTCTGCCCAGCGGGTGTACATGCGCAGCAGCATTTCCGCCCAGTCTTGCGCTTCTGTGCCGCCCGCGCCGGGGTGAATTTCCAAAATGGCCGGGTGGTGGTCGTCTTCATCTGAAAGCAGCAGGGCCATTTCTGTTTCTTCAAGCAGCGCGGCAAGGCTTGCAAGGGCGGATGAAAGCTCACCCAGCACCTCTTCGCTTTCTTCTTCCGCCGCAAGGGCCAGCCAGTCTTGCACGCTTTCCTGCCCGGCCTTCAATTTTGCGAAATCGGCCAGTTCACTTTCAATAAGGCTTTTTTCCTTCAGCACCGGGGTAAGTTTTTCCGGTTCTGCCCAGGCATCGGGCGCGGCCAGTTGCAGTTCTATTTCTTGCAGGCGGTGGCTGGCGCTTTCCGTGTCAAAGCCGCCTCCAGAGCGAGGAAAATTTTTCAGACAACACTTGAGCTTCTGAACGCATTTCGGATAATTGCTGCATATTTTTCAAACCTTGCATTATTGCGGTAAAATCCGCGCCGGGGCACAGGCAGCAGGCCCGCGCGGCGCGTGAAGGCCGCACAACGGCCTCGAGGTTGCAAAACCCGTCCAAAGGGCAAAACACGCCTTGTGACGGCACCAGTTATGATATCTTCGCTTTGAAATTGCCGCTTGACGGCGGGCAACGCCAGAGCATTTTAATTTAGAGCAATTTACGATTGAAATGAGTGAATTGCTCAGCAAGGATTTGTCTTCAAATCCTTGCCGCGGAATAGTCGTAGGCGAGCTTTGCTCGCCGTTAAGCGACTATTTCAAGCGTAAACCACTCTAAATGACAAAATGCCCTAAAATTATAAAATTCCCTTTGCCCAGCCGGGCGTGCCCGCCTGGTTTTGCCCTTTTTGGCGCAATTGGGAAACAAGCCCCCAAAGGACGGCAATGGCCGGGCCAATAAGCAATATGGCTATAATGCGGCCATACCACTGATGGAACAGCGTTTTTTCATTTATTGTGTAAACTGTGCCGGAAAGCTGCGTGCCCTTGAACAGTTCAGTATATTGCAGCACTTCACCCCTGGGGCTTATAATGGCGCTTATGCCCGTGTTGGTGGCGCGCACAAGGTAACGGCCCTGTTCCACCGCGCGCATCGCGGCAAGTTGCAGGTGCTGCGCCGCGGCCGGGCTGTGCCCGAACCAGGCGTCATTGCTTATGTTCACCAGCAAATTGGCCCCCTGCTCCACCGCGTCTTGCGCCAGATAGGGAAAAATGGCTTCATAGCAGATTAACGGCCCCAAGATAAGGGAAACTTCTTCCAGCGGCAAAAGCTGGGCTTCTTTGTAGGTGGAAATGTTGCCCCGGTAAAAATCCAGCACTTCCAGCACCGGCTTGCCCTTGCCGGGCGTGAAGTAGAAGCCCTGCAAAAAATCTTTGGCAAAGGGTATGTCCAGTTGCAAGGGCAGGTATTCCCCAAAGGGCACCAGGTGTTTTTTGTCATAAAAACCGCCGTCATAGCCCAGCTTGTCCACAAGGGTCATGCGGTTGTAATACAGCCGCCCGCCATCGCGCACTTCATAGGCCAAAGTGCCTATTATTACGGGGACATGTTCCGCCCAGACAAAATCGCGGATAAGCGCCGTAAGGTGGTTTTCATTTTGAAAATAGAAGGGCACGGAGGTTTCCGGCCATATCAGAAGGTCTATTTGCGATTCCGACCGGGTTATAGAATTGCGTTTCACCCCTGCGGCGGCCCGTTCAATTTGCCCCACGCTGGCGCGTGAAAGGCGCAAATACTGGCGAACAGTGGTAGATTGCCAGGTTGGTTCCCACTTTACGCCCTGCGACATATTGCCCTGCACCAGGCCAATGCGCACAACCCGCCAGGCGGGCGGCAATTCGTCCCGTTGCGGTTGCGCGGCGTACATTGCAAGGCAGACCGGCAGCAACACGGCAAGGGCCAAAAACATGCCCATGGTGGCATAGCGCCTTTTGCCCTGAAAGCGCAAGGTGCTGCCCGCAACTTCCACCAGGGCGAAAGCGGCAGCCAGGTACAGGGATGAAAGGCCGTAGGCCCCAACAATGGACGCCCCCTGTACAAGCACGGGCCAAGGGGCAAGGGAAGCGGAAAGCGTAAGCCAGGGGAAGCCGGTGAACAGCATTCCCTTAAGCCATTCCAGCGCCCCCCACAGCAGGGCAGAGGCCGCAAAGGCCAAAAACGGGGGCGTATGCAGGCGGAAAAAACGCGTCCCGGCGGTGAACAGCGCCCCGTACACGCCAAGGTAGGCCCCCAGCAAAACGGCCGCGCCAAAACCGGCCACCCATGGGGCGCCGGCAAAGTCGTGCATGGGCACGCTAACCCAGTAAAGGGCCAGGGACGCGCCCAGAGTTTGCGACAGCCAGCCGAAAAAAAGCGCCCGTTTGTAGCTTGTTACATGAAAGGAGATGATATAGAGGATAGCCGGCAGAAAAAAGGCCGCAAAAGGCAGTTGCTTCCACGGGTTGGCAAAGCCAAGCCAATAAAGCACAGCGGAAAAGACCACCACAAAAATGGCGATGCTGCTCATGCCGTGAAAAAGCCCTGTCTTTTCTTTGTATACTTTTACCATTCCCGCACCTTATGCCAATATAAATACAGCAAGAGAACGCAAAGCGCAACAGAACATTCAGGACGCTTCACCGCTGGAACTGTCCAGACGAAACCGCGCCATTTTTTGCCGCGCGGCGCTGGCGTGGTCAACGGCCCTGCAGGTGGCTGCCGCTTTCCGCCATATCCATAAGGCGGGCTATTCTTTCCTCCATGGGTGGGTGGGTGCTGAAAAGCGACGCCAGGGCCTGCCCGCTGAAGGGGTGCACAATAAACATATGGGCGGTCTGTTCCCCCCCGCTGTGCATGGGAATGCGGCTGCCGTAACTTTGCAGCTTGCCCAGCGCGGAGGCCAAACTGGCCGGGCGGCCGGAATATCTGGCCCCGCCTTCATCCGCCAGGTATTCTCTGGAACGGGAAATAGCCATTTGAATTACGGTTGCGGCCACCGGGGCAAGAATGGCCATAAGCAGGGCGGCTATGGGGTTGCCGCGCCCTTCTTCATTGCTGCCGCCCCCGAAAATGGCCGCGAACTTCGCCATGTTCGCCACAAACACGATTACCGAGGCCAATACCCCGGCCACGCTTTGAATAAGGATATCCCGGTGGGCTATATGGGCAATTTCATGCGCCAGCACCCCGCGCAGTTCATCGGCGTTCAGCACTTTTACTATGCCTTCCGTCACCGCCACCACTGCATTTTCCGGGTTGCGGCCAGTGGCGAAGGCATTGGGGGCCTGTTCCGGCACCACATAAAGGCGGGGGGTGGGTATGCCGGCGTTGGCGGCCAGTTCCGCCACCATTTGGTGCAACTGCGGGGCCTCGCTGACTGAAAGTTCCCGCGCCCGGTACATTTTAAGCACTATTTTGTCTGAAAACCAATAACTGCCCACGTTCATAAGCAGGGCAAAGCCAAAGGCCACAAAAAGGCCGCTGCGCCCGCCAATGGCCTGACCCATGAATATGATTATGCCGGTAAGGGCGGAAAGCAGCACCAGAGTCTTTAACTGACTGCTCATCTTCAACCTCCGTTTAAAGTTTGCCTTTTGCAAGATAAGCATTTTTTGCGCGATGGCAAGAGCGCAAGGCGGACGTTTCCGGGCAGGACGGGCGTTTTGGGGGATGGCGGCGTGTTGGTGAAGGGAAAAAACTGAACGCTTACGGGCGGCAAGCGCCTTGCACATAAAATGACTTTCAGACCCCTCCATTCCCGAAAGGCAGCTGCCGCTTCATTCCCTGAAGGCAGCTGCCGCCGCGTCACGCAAGGCCTTCAGCGTAAAGCGCAATTCCTCGCCCCGCGCGTAGAAGACCAGCTCTTTTTCCGCCGCGTTGCCTTTATGTTCATTCGCGCCGCCTTCAAGTCCCGCCATGCCGCTTTCAAGCCCCGCCATGCCGCTTTCAAGTCCCGCCATGCCGCTTTCAAACCGCGCCGCGCCGTCTTCCGGCACCCTGGGGGGCCGGGCGGCTTCCGCCGGGGCCGGGCCTGCCAGGGTAAAATCCGCAAGGGCCTTCAGGGCAAATGCTTTTTCTTCCTTCGTAAGGTTTGCGGCAAGTTCACGCATGGCCCACAACGCGGCCCCCTGCAAAAAGGCCTCCTGTTCCGCCAGGCCTTGCGCAAGCCGGGGCAAGGCCCGGGACGCAAAGGCCGGGCGCGCGGCCCCCAAAAGGCCAGCCGCCAGATAGCAGGCTGCCCTTAAGGGCGCGTAATCAACGTAATTGTCGGCGTTTCCGGTATCTATTATGTAGGAAAGAAGGATTTTGGAATATTCCGCCGCCAGGGCGGCGTTGCGCGCCATTACTTCCGCCATGGCTTCCGGCACGCCCCAGCCCAGATTGCCGGAGTCTTCATTCATTTGCCACATCAGGCGGCGCATGACGCCCCGCCCGTCTTCAAGGTTCGCTGCCGCCAAAAGATTCACGGCTTGGGCGAAAAGCACCGCCGCGCGTGACGCGGCAAGCCCCCCGCGTGAAAAAAAGGCCGCCAGCGGCCCCACCAGCTTGCCGGGCCTTGACCAGTCCAGCAGCCAGTCAGATAACCTGTTTGGCGGCCCGCCCGGCAACCTGTTTGGCAGACTGCCTGGCAACCCGTCTTGTAATCCGCCCGGAACCATGCCCGGAACCATGCCCGACATGCTGTCTGGCAACACGCCCGGCAGCCCGCCCGGAACCATGCCGGGCAATATGTCGGGCGGCGCTTGCGCTTCACGCCAATTTTCCGAGGCCAGCAGGGCCTTCAGCTGTTGTTTCAGGGCCTGGCTTCCGGCCATAATGCTTCCGCCTTGCAAAATTTTTTCGCCCTTCCCGTCCGGGCGGGGAACTATGCCTTACGGCAGGCGCACAGCCAGTTTGGGTTTTTGTCCACTGGCCGCAGCAGAATGGCGCCTTCCCGGCAGGCCGCGTCCGCTTCCCGGCAGCGCTCAAAATATGGGCAGGCCGCGTTTTGGGCTTCTCCGTCTGCCGCGCTGGCGCTGTGTTTCGGGGGCAGCCCCCCGGCGGTTTCCAGCAAAAAGCGTGAATAGGGATGGCGCGGGCCAGAAAAAAATTCCGCCCTGGGGGCCAGTTCCAGCAAATGGCCCATATACAGAACCGCCACCCGGTCGCACATGTGGCTTATTACCGCAAGGTCATGGGAAATGAACAGCAGGGCAAGGCCAAGTTCTTCCTGTAAATCTTTAAGCAAATTCAACACTTGAGCCTGGACGGAGGCATCCAGCGCGGAAACCGGCTCATCACACAGCAAAATTTCCGGTTTCAGGGCCAGGGCGCGGGCCAGGGCCACGCGCTGCCTTTGCCCGCCGGAAAATTCATGCGGGTAACGCCGTCCGCTTTCCCGGCCAAGGCCCACCTGTTCCAGCAGGGCTTCCACAGCCCTTTGGCGTTCCGCCCCCGGCACACCGGCGCAAAGCAGGGCCTCGCCCACGCTGCTTGCTATGTTCATGCGCGGGTTTAAAGAGGAATAAGGGTCTTGAAAGACCATTTGCACATAATTGGGGAAAGATTTCGGCAAGGGCCCGGCAGGGGCTTGCGCGGGGCCGGAAGGCTGCTCATGCCGTGCAGGCTCCTCGCGCCGGCCGGAAGGTTGTTCATGCCGGTCAGAAGCCTGTTCATGCCGGTCAGAAGCCTGTTCGTGCTGGTCAGAAGGCCGTTCATGCTGGCCGGAAGCCTGCTCAGAAACGGCCACAGCCTGCCCGCGCCGGGCCGCGCCGTTATCATAAGACCCCTTGTGCGGGGCAAAGGCGCGCTGGTCAAAAACATTGCGCCCGCGCAGGAGGATTTCCCCGCTATCCGGGCGCACAAGGCGGGCTATCATGCGGGCGACGGTGGATTTTCCGCTGCCGGATTCCCCCACCAGCCCAAGGCTTTCGCCTTTGTACAGGGAAAAGGTCAGCTCATGCGCCGCGCACACCGCGCGGGTTGCGGCAAAGCCCCCGCCCACGCGGAACTGCTTGCTTACGGCGCACAGTTCAAGAATGGCTTCAGTCGGCATGTTTAAGGGGTTGCAAGCGTTTTTGGCGGCAATCCTCGCACAGGCCGTAAAGATACATGCGGTGTGAGGTCAGCACAAAACCCATTTTTTCCGCCAGCTGGTTTTGCAGTTTTTCAATGGCTTCATCCATAAATTCAAGGGTTTTTCCGCAGCCTTCACAAATAAGGTGGTCATGGTGCAGGGTATCGCGGCGGGCTTCATAGCGCACAACATCATTGCCAAAGCGCAGTTCACGCACCAGGCCGCAGTCCCTTAAAAGACGCAGGGTGCGGTAAACAGTGGCCTGCCCTATGCTTTCATCAATGGCGCGCGCCTTGTTGTAAAGTTCTTCGGCGCTAAAATGCTCTTCACTGTCAAACAGGGTTTCCAGAATAAGGCGGCGCTGGCCGGTAAACTTCAGCCCGTTATCTGCCAGATAGTCTGTAAATGCTTTCAGTTGTTCAGACACTAACTTCTCGCTTTATAGAGTATTGATTGCGCAAGCTGTAATATGATAGCCGAAAAGCTTAAGAAATTCCATAAAAATTTTCCGCGCCGCTTTCCGAAACTTTGTCATTTTTTTGCACATTCATTTTGCAATTTTCTTATATACAGGATATATATTAAGTCGTTGCGCAATGCGATTTTTGCCTTTTCACAAAAAGCGCGAATTATGGGCAAGGCAGTGCAGTCACGAGCGTGAATTATGACCTTGGCGCGGCCCCAAAGCAAATCTGGCGCGCGGTAGAGCAATTTACGATTGAAATGAGTGAATTGCTCAGCAAGGATTTGTCTTCAAATCCTTGCCGCGAAATAGTCGTAGGCGAGCTTTGCTCGCCGTTAAGCGACTATTTCAAGCGTAAACCACTCTAGAATGGCAAAAAGGCCATTGCGCGGCAGGCCCATAACTGTTTACAAGCATACACCGGAGGCCAGAAAACCATGAGCTATTTCCGCAAGGTGCCGCATATTGACAGCCTGCTGAAGCTGTTTGACAAAAATGACAAATGGCTGGTGCTGATCAACGCCGACCCGGACGCCATTGGTTCCGCAATGGCCTTGAAGCGCCTTATGAAGGGACGTGTCGCGGAATGCGCCATTGCCAAGGTGAACAAAATTACCCGGCCGGACAACCTGGCCCTGGTGCGCTACACCCGCCTGCATATGCTTGATTTCAGCCCGCTTGTTCTGCCCAAATACCACCGCTTTGCCCTGGTGGATTCCCAACCCGGGCACCACCCGTTTTTTCAGGACATTCCCTTTTCTGTGGTCATAGACCACCACCCGCTTACCACCCCGCCGGAAGCGGTGGAATACCTGCGCGTGCAGCCGGAATACGGCGCAACCAGCACCATGCTTACGGAATATCTGCACCAAATGGGCATACGGCCCGGAAAATTGCTGGCAACGGCCCTGCAATACGGCATAAAAACAGACACCGCCAACTTTCAGCGCAACTTCAGCGAGGTGGATTTACGCTGCTTCCACTACCTTTCCAAACACGCCAGCCTTCCCTTGGTGGCGCGTATTGCCAGAAGCGAAATGCGCAAGGGCTGGCTGGAATACTTCGCGCGGGCCTGCCTTAGCCTGCAACAGGCGGGCAGCGGCAACTTTGTGCACATAGGGCATGTGGAAAGCCCGGACATTCTTGTAGCCATAGCCGATTTTTTCATGCGTATCTATGAAATACGCTGGGTCGTGGTAAGCGGTATTTTTGAGGAAAAACTGATGCTGGTGTTCCGGGGTGACGGGGTAAGCAAAGACCTGGGCGCTTTTGCCGCGCGGCACTTCGCGGAATTTGGATCCGCCGGCGGACACCGCACCATGGCCCGTGCGGAACTGCCCTTGGAAAACTTGCCGGAAGAACCGGAACTGTTTGTGAGAAAACACCTAAGCGGCCTAAGCAACGGGCGCGCTAATAAACAAACGGCCAATGGCAGCTAAAATCATGTACCCGCCCCACAGCGAAAGCCCAAACAGCAAGGCAAAGATGGCGCGGCGCAGCATAATTGTGCGCAATTCCTTGCGGTTATACATTTTTTTGGGCTGCGCAAGGTGCTGGTTAAGGCTGTACTGCGCCAGCATGGTCATAAAAATCAGGGGCATGAGAAACCACACCCAGGTCAGGCTGGAAGTTATGGCATAATAGGCGGCGGCCAGCAGTAAAATGCAGCCGGTGGCAAAGGCCGAATGCAAAAACTTTTGCCCGTCACGTCTGCAAAAGCCGGTTATAAGGCCATTTGCCGCAAAAAGTTTGCGCAAAAAGGCAAAGCGGCTGGTGCCAAAAACATGTTCCAACGTGCTGCCCGCCAACAGAAGCGCCACGCCTATCACACTAAGGTAGGCAAAGGGTATGGCAATAAGTATGGTCAGGGGAAAATCCGGAATGCGCTTGAAAAACCATGACGCGGTAATCATAAAAAAAATGCTGTACCCGGCGGCGCGAAAATCTATCAGGCGCGGGTAACGCAACAGGGCCAGCAGACCAGCCTTGCGCTCGGCCCAAAAGCCGGGCGCGGCGG
>JAVBMP010000115.1:0-7221 GCA_031552315.1 Desulfovibrionaceae bacterium
CTGGCCCTGTTGGTTCCCCCACAAAAAGCGCTTGACAAACAGCTTTACTGTTTTTTCGGCAAGGGCGATAGCATCATGTGCAGGGTGCGGCCTTCGGCGCGCGCTTCCTGTTCCACTTTTGCCAGGTCTTTAGTTTCCTCAATAATTCTATCCAGCACCAGTTGGCCACGGTCTTTGTGGACAATTTCGCGGCCTCTGAAGAAGATGGTCACCTTACAGCGGTCGCCGTCTTCCAAAAAGCGGCGTATGTGGGTGAGCTTGGTTTGGTAGTCATGTTCGTCAGTTTTGGGGCGCAATTTTATTTCTTTAATTTGCACCACGGTCTGGCGTTTTTTGGCTTCCTGTTTCTTTTTCTGGGCTTCATAGCGGTACTTGCCGTAGTCCATGATGCGGCACACGGGCGGTTCCGCCGTGGCGGCCACTTCAACAAGGTCAAGCCCGGCTTCCCTGGCTATATTAAGGGCGTCAATGCGGCTTATTATGCCAAGCTGCTCGCCGTCTGCCCCAATAACTCTAAGTTCACGCGCGCGAATTTGGTCGTTACGGCGCACAGTATCCTGCGCTTCCGGTTTACGCGTCTTGCTGAACTGGTTGAACGGCTGCTGGGGTTGGGCCGGTGGGGTATTGTTAGGAGAAACTATAAGACATGCCTCCGCGTTTAAAAGGTTCTTCACAATCGGCCCGCAAGATGTCGGCGAATTCTTCCAGGGTTTTCACACCCAGGTTGTCGCCGTTGCGCAGGCGCACATTCACGCTGCGGGCTTCCAGTTCCTGATTGCCAATAACAAGTATGTAAGGGATTTTTTCCACCTGCGCCTGGCGCACCTTGTAGCTGAGTTTTTCATTACGGGTGTCGGCCTCGGCGCGGATGCCAAATTTTTTCAAAATTTCCGCCGCTTCAAGGGCAAAGCTGTTTTGGTCGTCCGTCACGGTAAGCAGGCGGGCCTGTGTGGGGGCCAGCCAGGCCGGGAAGTTGCCGGCGCAGTGTTCAATAAGAATGCCTATGAAGCGTTCAATGGAACCAAGAATGGCGCGGTGCACCATAACCGGGCGGTGGCGTTCACCGTCTTGGCCAACGTACACCAGGTCAAAGCGTTCCGGCAGGGTGAAGTCCACCTGAATGGTGGAACATTGCCATTCCCGCCCCAGGCTGTCTGTAACGCGGCAGTCTATTTTGGGGCCGTAGAACGCGCCATCGCCTTCATTTATGATGATGGGCTCGCCAATTTTTTCCATAGCCTTTATCAGGGCATTGGTGGCCTTTTCCCACGCTTCATCAGAACCTATGGATTTTGCCGGGCGGGTAGCCACGGCCAGGCGGTAGCTGAAGCCGAACAGAGAGAACAGGTCGCGGATAAGGGTGACCACGCCCAAAATTTCATCTTCAAGCTGTTCCGGCGTGCAGATAATGTGCGCGTCATCCTGCATGAACTGGCGCACGCGGAACAGGCCATGCAGCGCGCCGCTCATTTCATGGCGGTGCACCACGCCCAGTTCCGCCAGGCGTACCGGCAGTTCACGGTAACTATGCAGGGCGCTGTTGTAAATAAGCATGTGCCCCACGCAGTTCATGGGTTTTACGCCGTGAATGTCGCCTTCAATATCGGTAAAATACATGTTTTCCCGATAGTTGTCATAGTGGCCGGATTTCATCCACAGTTCACGCCGCAAAATTTGCGGGCCTTGCACCAGCTGGTAGCCGCGCTTCAGGTGTTCCCGCTTCAAAAAATCTTCCAGAATGGTGCGCATAAGCATGCCCTTGGGGTGCCAGAACACCATGCCGGGGGCCACATCTTCATGGAAGGCGAAAAGGTCAAGTTCCTTACCTAGTTTGCGGTGGTCGCGCTTTTTGGCTTCCTCTATCTGGTGCAGGTATTGTTTAAGGGCGGCTTCATCCGCGAAGGCTGTGGCGTAAATGCGGGTAAGCATGCGGTTTTTTTCATCCCCGCGCCAATAGGCCCCGGCCACGGAAAGCAGTTTGAAGGCCTTTACAAAACCGCTGTGCGGCAGGTGCGGGCCACGGCAAAGGTCTGTAAAACCGCCAAGGTCATACAAGGAAACTTTTTCCGCCCCAAGGTCTTTAATTATTTCGGCCTTGTAATGTTCACCCTGCGCGGTAAAAAAGGCAACGGCATCCGCGCTGGGCAGTTCCCGCCGCGTAAAGGGCAGGTTTTGCGCCACTATTTTTTGCATGCCCGCTTCAATGGCCGCGAAATCTTCCGGCGTGAAGGGGCGCTCGTTATCAAAATCGTAATAAAAACCGTTGTCTATGGCCGGGCCAATGGTCACCTGGGCCTTGGGGAACAGCTGCTTGACCGCGGCGGCCATAATATGGGCCGCGCTGTGGCGCAAAAGTTCCAGCCCGGCCTGGTCGTCAACGGATACGGGGGTAAGGGTGGCGCCTTCCGGGAAGCGGGCAAGCGGTGTGGAAAGGTCAAAAAGTTCATTCGCGCAAGAAACCGCAACGGTATTTTTGAAGCGTTTGCCAGAAAGCGCGGCCTTGAACAGGTCTGCGCAGCTTTGTTCCGGCGCGGCGGAATGTTCTGCCCCTTCAACAACAAATTTCATATAAACCCCCGGAAGATATCATTTTTTGTGCTCATGCAAATATAGAAAAAGGGGAGGTATTACCTCCCCTTTCAGTTCAAATGGGGAAGGCAATACCTCCCCCACGGGCAAATATTGGTAGGCACGAACAGCTTTGAACTGTTGGCCCCTTCCATGTCAAGGAAGTGCTCTACCCCTGAGCTACGCGCCTACACTTCTTGCACTGAGGCAAGTAGAAGCAATAAGCAAAAAACGGCTTGCCGTCAAGAGTTTATTTCAAATTACAAAATCTGGTTCAAAAACTTTTGCAGGCGCGGGTGCTTGGGGTTATCAAACAGGTGCAGGGGGCTGCCTTCTTCAAGAATTTCGCCCTTGTCCATAAACACTACCCTGTCCGCCACTTCACGGGCAAAGCCCATTTCATGCGTTACCACTACCATGGTCATGCCTTCCCGCGCCAGGTTCACCATAACGTCCAGCACTTCGCCGATCATTTCCGGGTCAAGGGCGGACGTTGGCTCATCAAACAGCATTATTTTCGGGTTCATGGCCAGGGCGCGGGCAATGGCCACGCGCTGCTGCTGCCCGCCGGAAAGCATGGACGGGTAAACATTGGCCTTGTCGCTTATGTCCACCTTTTTCAGCAATTCCAGCGCCTTTTCCACGGCCTCGTTCCGGCTGCTGCCGCGCAGCTTCATGGGGGCCATAATCAGGTTTTCCAGCACCGTCTTGTGCGGGAACAGGTTGAAGCTTTGGAAGACCATGCCCAGGTCGCGCCGAATAAGGTTTATGTCCGGGCAGGAAGCGTCTTGGGCCGAACGCTTGCCAAAACGGCGCAAGACGGGGGAATGTTCAATTTCCGGGTGGGTAATTTCATTGCCGTTTACCACAATGCGGCCCTTGTCCACAGCTTCCAGCCGATTTATGGAACGCAGCAAGGTGCTTTTGCCGGAACCGGAAGGGCCGATAATAACCACTTTTTCACCCGTGCGTATATCCAGCGAAACGTCGTTCAGGGCGGCCAGCCTGCCAAAAAATTTGAAAACGTGGCTGATGCTGATAACTGGTTCTCTATTTGCGGTCATAGTTGGTTATTCTCGCTTCCATCAGGCTGACGCCCCTGGACAGTATCAGGGTGATGATAAGATAAACCAGCGCCACTACCAGATAGGTTTCAAAAGGGGCGCGGCTGGTGGAAATAAATTCCCGCCCGCGTTGCAGGATGTTGGTCATGGCCATGATGGAGATAAGCGAGGTATCTTTCAACAGGGCGATAAATTCGTTGCCCACCGGGGGCAAAATGGTGCGCCAGGCCTGAGGCAGCACAACCAGCCACATGGTTTGCGCGCGGTTGAAGCCCAAAGAACGGGAAGCTTCCCGCTGGCCGCTTGGTATGGCGCTTATGCCGGCGCGGAAAATTTCCCCCATGTACGCGCCATAACAAATAGAAATGGCCAGCATGCCGGAAATTATGCCGGGCAGGTTCACAAAACGGCCAATGCCGTAATAAATGAAACAAAGCTGCACCAGCAACGGTATGCCGCGAATAATTTCCACATAGGTGGAAGCCACAAGGTTTATTACCCGGTTGCCTGAAATGCGCCCCAACCCTACCATAAGGCCAATGGGAATGGCCCCGCTTATGCCCAGGATGGTCATAAGAAAGGTCATTGCGATGCCGTCCGGCAAAAACTTTACAATCTTCAGGAACGGGTCCGGCTGAAAGATGCACAGCGACAACAAAAGAGTTATCGACCCCACAAATGAAACAGACCACGCGGTTATAAGGCGCGTGTCTTTTGGATCCGGTATGGAGGCCCCGTCTGAAATTTCAATTCTGTTTTCGTTCATTCCGTCCTGCCCGGTGGGTTGGTGCGGGTAAGCTTGCAGACGCGATTATGGCAAGCGCGATTATGGCAAGCGCGGCTATAGCAAGCCGGTTTGGTGCTTGAAACGCCAAACCGGCTTGCCGCGCAATTTCAAATAAAAACTATTTTTTGGCGCCAAACCACTTTTCACGCAGTTGGGCTTCAATGCCCTTGTCTTTGACCTGCTTTATGCCCTTGTTAAGAAATTCGGCGAGTTCGGTATTTTCTTTGGCAACCACAAAGCCATAGTATTCCTTTTCAGCGGTGTCTATAATGAAGGCCACCTTGAAGACTTTGGAATAGGGTTCCTTGTTGACGGCAAAGTCGGTAGCCACGGGCTCGTCACAAATTACGCCGTCAAGGCGCTTGTTGTAAAGGTCTTCCACAGCCAGGGTAATGTCGTCAAAGGGCTTGCCCTTGGAATTTTCAACCCGCTGCACGGCAAAGTAGCCGGTGGTACCCATTTGCGCGCCCAGGGTCTTGCCCTTCAGGTCTTCATAGGCCTTGATCGGGGAATCTTTATAAACCAGCACGCCCTGCTTCACTTCATAGTACGGGTCTGTGAAGGTCATGTTCTTTTTGCGTTCATCGGTAATGGTGACGGAAGAGGAAATAACGTCGTATCTTTTGGCGTCCAGCCCGGCGAATATGCCGTCCCAGGCCACGTTTTTATGTTCAACTTCAATGCCCAGTTCTTTGGCGAGGGCGTCAATGTAATCAACGGAATAGCCTACAATCTGTTTGTTGGAATCAATATATTCCATGGGCGGCCAGGTTGCGTCATGGGCAACAACCAGCTTTTTGGGCAGTTCCGCGAAGGCGGTGGAAGCGGCTATCAGGCTGAGAGCAAAGAAAAATGCGATCTTCTTGAACATTGCTTACCTCGTGTTTATCATGGTTGGGAATTTATATCCGGCCGCGCAACAGCAACGGGCAGGACAGCAAAACCTGAACTTTTTTTCGGTCAGAAGCAAGATAATGTCAATAAAAAATATTCGGCGGCGTTATTTCAGGCAACACACGCTATAAAGGCCCATTGTGCAATAGCCTCAAAATCCTTTTTGGAGGCCGTTGCACAATGAGAGTTTTTGTTCTTTTACAAGGAGTGCGAGGTCCGTGCGGAGGGAGTATATTCAAGCATATATGACCTTCGCGCGGGACGAAGCACGACGCAGTAAAAGGGCAAAAAGACCATTGTGCAATGGCCTCTTTTGAACAGTCCCGGCTTATTGCGCAATGGTTTTCAGAATAGTGATTGCGGACTTGCAAGTAATGTTTTATGTTGTCAGAGCAATACGATTGTAGAGAGTGCAACAAATGAGCATACATAATAACGAAAAAAAAGCGTCCCCCGCAAATGCCCGGCCCGCGAATATTCCGCCCTCGAATATTCCGGCGGATCAACCCTTGCGCAGCATGACCGGTTTTGGCCGCTGCTGCCTTGAAGAAGATGAATGGACGCAAACCTGGGAAATTCGCAGCGTAAACAGCAAGCACCTTGACCTGAAGTGGCGCCTGCCTTCTTGCGCGCGCAGCCTGGAAAGCCGCTTTGAAAAGTGCGTGCGCCGTTTTGCCGGGCGCGGCCGGGTAGAAATTTCTCTGCACCTGCAAAGCAAAAGCCTGGCCGGGAAGGAAGGCGGCCCCAGCCTGAACATTGCCCAGGCAGAGGCCATGCTTGACGCCATAGCCCGCTTTGCCGCCGCCCGGGGTGAAGCCTTCACGCCAGATTACAACCGCCTGCTTGAACTGCCCAATTTGTGGGAAGAAGAAGGCATAGAGGCGGAAAGCAGCCAGGCCGACCAGCTTGAAAAAGGCCTTGAGGCCACGCTGGCCGACTGGAACGAGGCCAGAGAAGAAGAAGCCCGCGCGCTGGAACGCGACATTCTGGCCCGCATTTTGCGCATGGAAGAATGGGTGGCCGTAATAAGCGACCGCGCCCCGCAAATAAAGGAAGACCGCTTCGCCCTTATTCGCGACCGGGTGGCGGAACTGCTGGAAAATATGGGAAGCGAGCTTGAAAGCGCCCGCTTTTTGCAAGAAATAGCCCTGCTTTCAGACAAACTGGATGTAAGTGAGGAACTTACAAGGCTGAATGCCCACCTTGCCGGTTTGCGTTCCCTTTTGCGCAAAGGGGCGGATGCCGGGCGGCGGCTTGATTTCACCATGCAGGACTGCTTCCGTGAAATAAATACCTGCGGCAATAAAATACAGGACAGCCAAATTTCCCGCCTGGTGGTGGAATTCAAAAATGAATTGGAAAAATGCCGCGAACAGGTGCAAAACATAGAATGAGCCTACGGGAAAAATTGTTATGAGCCTTGGCAAACCGGAACTTTTGAACCTTGGGTTCAGCAACCTGGTAATGGCCAACCGGGTGGTGGCCATTGTGAACCCGGCGTCTTCCCCCATGCGCCGCCTGCGTGAAGACGCAAAGCAGGAAGGGCGGCTTATAGACGCCACCCAGGGCCGCAAAACCCGCTCCATAGTAATAACCGATTCAAACCACGTCATACTTTCCAACATTCAGCCGGATACCCTGCGCCAACGTTTCGCGCATGGCGGGCCGGCGGGCCAAGCCGGCCAGACGGAACGTGAAGGAGCGGCGGAATGAGCACATGCAAACGTCAGGGCGCGGCCATTGTAATTTGCGCCCCTTCCGGCACTGGTAAAACCACTTTGACCAAACGGCTGGTGCAAAGTTCAAACCGCTTTGCCTTTTCCATTTCCTGCACCACTCGCCCCCCGCGTGAAGGTGAAGTGCACGGCAAGGACTACGAATTTATTGACAAGGCGGAATTTTTGCGCC
>JAVBMP010000040.1:0-14094 GCA_031552315.1 Desulfovibrionaceae bacterium
GGGCAAAAGTGCCGTTGTGCTAGCGTTTGTCGTTCATGGCCTGGTTAATGGCCCTTACAAAAACTTCTTCCGGGAAAGCGCCGGGAATGGAGCGCCCGTTCACAAAAAAGTTGGGGGTGCCTTCCACGCCGTTTTCTTTGGCTTCATTGAAGTCTTCATCAAGCAATCTGGAAAGGCGCGCGCTTTTTTTGTCTTGTTGCAGGCGCTTGTTGTCCAGCCCCACCTGGGCGGTGGCCACGTCAATGTATTGTTCGCCTTCACCCAGCAATTTTTCCTGATTTTCAAAAAGCAGGTGATAAAGCGCCCAGCCTTTTTCCTGGCTTTGTTCAAAGGCGGCCAGCAAGGTCAGGGCCGCTTCCCGCGCCAGCGGGCGTTCTTTGAACACAAACGGTTTGAAAACAAAGAATATTTTGCCCGGGTAGTTTTGCAGCACCTGGTTCAGCACCGTTTCCGCCTGGCGGCAGTGGGTGCAGGTCAGGTCCGAATAGGCCACAATGGTAACCGGGGCGTCCGGGTTGCCAAGGGTAGGGCGGCCTTTTATCTGGAAGCTGCGCGGGGTGGCAAGGTCTTTTTCCCACTGGGTATAAAGCATTTTTATGCGGCGCTGGGTGCCGCCCTGCTGGGCTATTTCCAGCACCATCTCGCTGTTGTCGCGCAGTACGTTAAGCACAAGATCCGGGTGTTCCGCAAGTATTTTGCGTATGGCTTCCACCTGGGCTTTTTGATCGGCATTGTTTTGATCCGGCGCGGTTTCCGCTGCCTGGGCCTTATGGCTGTAGGCCGGGGCCAGGAAAAGCAGGGCGCTTAAAAAAGCGCAAGCGGCGGCGGAACAAAATTGGTTAATCTTTTTTTGCATTGCTGGGCCTTTTTTTTCTGAACTGGGCATCGTCTTCATGATTGTGATTATGGGTGGAACCGTGCGCATTTTCCGGGTATTCAGCATCTTCAGATGCATCGGCTGTTCTGAGCTGGTTTTCCGCGTCATCCGCCGGTATATAAATAGGTTCCAGCCCTTTTTCAATAACCGCCGCATTGATGATGCATTCTTTTATGTCCTTGCGTTCCGGCAGGTGGTACATAATATCCAGCATGGCGCTTTCCATCACGTTGCGCAGGCCGCGCGCCCCGGTTTTGCGTTCCGTGGCTTTGGCGGCAATGGCCTGAAGGGCGTCTTGCGTGAAGGCAAGTTCCACATTGTCAATGGAAAACAGTTTTTGATACTGTTTTACCAGGGCGTTTTTCGGTTCAGTAAGTACGCGGATAAGGTCTGATTCATCCAGTTCTTCCACGTAGGTTACAACCGGGATACGGCCAACAAATTCGGGGATAAGGCCGAATTTGACCAGGTCGTTGGGGTGAACGCGGGACAAGGGGTTGCCGTTGGCTTCCGCGTTTTCTATTTTGGCCCCAAAGCCCATTGAACGGCCCCGGCTGCGCTGTTCCACAATTTTATCCAGCCCTATGAAGGCCCCGCCCAGGATGAAGAGAATATTTTCCGTATTCAGGCGGATATATTCCTGTTGCGGGTGCTTGCGTCCGCCTTTGGGCGGGATATTGGCTTCCGTGCCTTCAATTATCTTCAAAAGCGCCTGTTGCACCCCTTCGCCGGAAACATCGCGGGTAATGGACGGGCTGTCACCCTTGCGGGAAATTTTGTCTATTTCATCGATGTAGATTATGCCCTTGCTGGCCGCTTCCAGGTTGTAGTCGGCATTTTGCACCAACTGCACCAGAATGTTTTCCACATCTTCGCCAACGTAGCCGGCTTCTGTAAGGGTTGTGGCGTCCGCAATGGCAAAGGGCACCTTAAGCACGCGGGCCAGGGTTTTGGCAAGCAGGGTTTTGCCGCTGCCTGAAGGCCCGGCCAGCAGGATGTTGCTTTTTTCCAGTTCAACATCCGTGCCCAGTTCCTCACTGAAAAACACGCGCTTGTAGTGGTTGTGCACCGCTACGGAAAGAATTTTTTTGGCCTGGTTTTGTCCTATGACGTATTCATCAAGCCGGGCCTTGATTTCCGCCGGGGAAAGCAATTTGCCGGCGTCATGCAGTTCAGATTTTGTGGCTTCTACCATAAGGTCAGAGCAGCTTCTGATGCAGGAATCGCAGATGAAGGTGTTTTCATCCGCCCCGGCCACCAGGCGGCGGGCCTTTGCTTCGGTTTTGCCGCAGAAAGAGCAAGATTTCAGACCGGAAGTGTCGTTGTTTTTAGCCATCAGGCGTCCTTAAAAAAATGATAAAAATGGTATGGCGGGCCGGCCGGGGCGATTCGGTTTGGGGAACCGCCCCGGCCAGGGCCGCTTAATCCTGTTTCAGGTTAAGGTCGTTGCGGGAACGCAGCACCCGGTCAATAAGGCCGAAGGCCGCGGCTTCTTCCGCGCCCATGAAGTTGTCGCGTTCCGTGCCGGCGGCCACTATGTCAAAGGGCTGGTGGCAGTGGTCGGCCAGGATTTGGTTAAGCCGTTCCTTCAGGCGCAGCACTTCGCGGGCGTGAATGTCAATATCTGTGGCCTGGCCGCGAAACCCGCCGGAAGGCTGGTGAATCATTATGCGGCTGTTGGGCAGGGCATAGCGCATGCCCGGCGCGCCCGCCGCCAGCAGTAAAGCGCCCATGCTGGCCGCCTGGCCCATGCACAGGGTGGCGACAGGGGAACTTATGTACTGCATGGTGTCATAAATAGCCATGCCGGCTGTGACAACGCCGCCCGGCGAATTGATGTAAAGATAGATTTCTTTTTCCGGATCTTCAGATTCCAGAAAAAGCAACTGGGCGCAAACCAGCGAGGCCACATGGTCGTCTATGGCTTCGCCAAGCAGAACGATGCGGTCTTTCAACAGGCGGGAATAAATGTCGTAAGCCCGTTCAACCCGGCCCGTTGTTTCTATAACCATAGGTATTGGCATAATATTTCCTTGAAGCTGGCCCGGCAGGCGCCGGCGCTTCGCTTATTCTTTGGTTTTCACATTGGCCTTGGCGTAAATGAAGTTCATTACCTTGTCAAAGAGCAGGCGGTCTTTAAGCGGCATGACAAGATCCCTTTGCTCATATTCATCGCGCACGGACTGGTAGTCGCGTTCCATCTGGCGGGCCATGGCGTTGATGTAGTTGTCCACTTCACCGTCATGCACCTTGATGTTTTCCTTGCTGGCCACGCGCATGGCAAAAAGCTGTTTGCGGCAGAAGCGTTCCGCTTCATCATGGGCGTCTTTTTCCAGCTGTTCCTCTGTGCGGCCCATGGCTTCAAAGCTTTGCTTGGTCTGGTTCATGCGTTCTTTGATGTCGGCTATGATGAACGTTGTATAGCGTTCCACCATACCGGCGGGCAGGGGAATTTCCACCCCTTCCACCAGTTTTTCCAGCAGGGCTTCTTGCGCGGCGTTACGCGCGTCTGTGGAGCGCTGTTTGGTCATGTGGCCGCGCACATCTTCACGCAGGGCTTCAATATTGGCGAAGTCGCCGCCCATTTGCGCGGCAAATTCGTCATTCAGTTCCGGCAGCTTCAGGTCAAACAGGGCGGTGAGCTTTATTTTGAGGTTGACAGTTTTACCGGCCAGGCGCTGATCGGGGAAGCTTTCCGGGAAGGTGACCTTGTCTTCGCCTTCTTCACCGGAAGTGATGGTGCGCAGCAAATCGTCAAAGGCTTCCAGGGCCTTGCCTTCACCAACAACCAGCTGCATGTTCTGGGCCTTCAGTCCGGGAACAGGTTCACCATTTTCATCTGTGGCGCTGAAGTCTATAAGGGCCAGGTCGCCATCCACCGGCTTGCGCGGGGCTTCAACCTGAACCGGGGTAGCCATGCGTTTGCGCAGGTTTTCCAACAGCAGATCCACTTCGGCGTCGCTTACTTCAACCTTGGGCTGTTCCGCATCCACGCCAAGATATTCCGGCAGGTCAAATTCCGGCACATAGTAAAAGGAAAAGCCATAGGAAAAATCTTTGCCGCGGGCCAGGGCCTCGCCGCTGTTGGCAAAGTCCAGTTTGGTCACCGGTTCCAGCTTCAGTTCTTCAAGCGCTTCCTTGACGTGTTTATCTATAAGTTCGAAGGTGCTTTCCATATAAATGCTGTGCTGGTACTGCTTTTCAACCATTTTAGCCGGCACCTTGCCCTTGCGGAAACCCGGGACAGACACGGAAGAGCGGTAACGGTTGATGGTGGAATCCAGCGCCGCGTCAACAGTGGCGGCAGGCAGGGTAATGGTAACGCTTTTCTGGTACGGGGCCAGGTCTTCGGCTTTATATTGCATAAAAATTATCCTCCTGAAGGAAAGGGCAGGGATTGTGTGGAGTTATTGCGTGTATCGCATTGCCGTTAGCTAAACAAACTCGCATAATAGACGTATTTTTTATTAGCGTCAATGGAATTTGCAAGGCGATGCAAGTTTTGCCGCGCCTTTATTTGCCGCCGGTATTTCCATGGCACTTCCACAGTTTGGCGAAGCGCTGTTCCAGCCCGGCCAGTTCCGTATTTTGCAGGTCTTGCAGGGCTTGCAGCAGTTTTTCCACCTGTGCGGGCAGGGCTTCCAGCGGGCCGCTGTTGTCCAGCAGCAGGTTGCAGGCCGCCAGTTTTTTTTCTTCCGGCCATTGCCAGGCTTCCATGCGCTTGAACATGTCTTCCCCCCAGCCGCGCGAGCTTTGCAAGAGTTCCCGCCGCAGCTTTTGCGGGCGTTTTATGCCTACAACAAGGGCGGGCTCCGTGGGGGCCGTGTTGCTTTTGGCCTTGCCATTTTTGGACAGGCTGTTTTTGTCCGGGCTTTTGCCCGGCCAGCTTCGGTTTGGCCCGTTTTCATTTGGCCCATTTTCGTTTGGCGGGCAGCCTTTTTCCGCCAGCATGCAGGGGCTTTCAAAAAACAGGGGTATTTCCGCAAAGCCGGGGGCATTCCGGATGGTATTCCGGGGGGTATTCGGAATGATATTTGGGGGGGGATTTTCCCCTTCCTGTTTCGCCCAGAAGCGGGACAGGCGTTCCTCCACCATTGGGTGGATGAAGGCCTCTACCTCGCGGCGCAGGTCGTCATCTTCATACATGGCGGTGAACAGGGCCTTTTTGTCTACCGGGGCGTTTTGTTCCGGCACAAAGCGTTCACCGTAGCGCCGCTTCAGGATGCGCCAGCCTTCGCCGCCCTTTTCATAAAGGCGGGCAACTTCTTTGTCCGCGCTGAATACCGGGTGGCCGCGTTTGGCAAGTTCCGCCAGCACGCTGGACTTGCCGGAACCGGGCAGGCCGGTAAGCACCACCCGCTGACGCCTTTGCGTGAAAGAGGCCACGCATTCCAAAAAATCCGGCGGGGGCGGGGCGCAGAAGCTCATTTCTTTTCCACTTTTTACGATGCCTTTTGGGGCATTTTTTTTGGCGTTTTTTGGGGTGCCTTCCCCAAAATGTTCCGGGGCGCTTTCCGGCCCTGTTTCCGGGTGCGTGAAATGCAGCTTCCAGGCGTGCAGCATTTGGCGCGGCGCGGCGTTGGCCCCGTGGCGCGCGTCGTTGTAAACCCTGTCGCCCAGAATGGGGTGGCCGATGTGGGCCAGGTGCACGCGAATCTGATGCGTGCGCCCGGTGTGGATGCGCACGGCCAAAAGGCTGAAGCGGCCCAGCGGGTCGGCATACAGCGTGCGGTATTCTGAAAGCGCTTCCCGCCCGTTTTTTACAACCGCCATGCGGGTTTTGTTGGTGGGGTGGCGGTCTATGGGGGCGTTTATGGCGCTTGCCGCTTCTTTGGGCACGCCGTGGGCCAGGGCCAGATATTCCTTATGCACGGCGCGTGCCGCAAAGGCTTCCGCCAGCTTCAGGCGGGCGCTTTCCCGCAGGGCCACCAGCAGAAGGCCGCTGGTGTCTTTATCCAGCCGGTGCACAATGCCGGGGCGTTCCCCTTCCAGGGCGGCCAGTTCCGGAAATTGGGCCAGCAGGCGGTGCACCAGGGTGCCTTGCGGGCAACTGGGGCAGGGGTGCACGGTAAGCCCGGCGCTTTTGTTCAGCACCAGCAGGGATTCATCCCGGTACAGCACTGTCAGTTCACCATCTTCGGGCACCAGGGCGTTTTGCGTTTCCGGCAGGTCTATGCAGATAAAGTTTTCCGCCTGTTCCGCTGCCTGTCCAGTTTCCCGCGCAGCCGGTTTTGGGCCGGGCAGGGGGGCTTTGGGGCTTAGGCAGGGCTGGCCGTTAAGGCTTACCCGGCCTTGCAGGATGATTTTTTTCAGCTTTTCGCGGGAAAGCCCGGCGTCTTTCAAGGCCCGGCTTAAAAAAACGTCCAGCCTTTCCCCGGCGGCTTCCGGAGGAACGGCAAGACGCAAGGGCGGGTTGGCGGGCGAAGTGGCTGGGTCTTGCGGGTTTGACATGGGTTTGCTCTTTAAGACCATTGTGCAATGGCCTTTTTTTGATCTCTCTAAAAAAATATATATTCCGGCAAGACGGGTTTCTATCATCAAACGCGGGAATGATAAAGGCAAAACGAGCCAGTTCCAGCATTTGGCTCAATGTTGGAACTGGCTCGGAAAAATTAATTTGCTCTGTCAAATTGGTATGTTAGTATGCTGATGATATTCCGTCTTATGCCGAGGCTGGAAAAGACGAAATGTGCCTGCCGCCAGCATACGCCGCAACGCTTCCCTAAGCGAACTCGATTGTCAGGCGGAATGGCTTGCCAATAGCATCCGCAGCCTTTATGATTGTATTCAAGGTAATCGCATCATTGTTTGAGTCGAGAAGCCTGTCAACAGCGACCCGCGATGTATTCATCCTGCGGGCCATTTCCGCCTTGGAAATACCGTCCTTTTTCATTTCCTCGGTAAATGCGGCTGCTATTATTTCTTTAATCGCATTAGCCCGTACTTCTTCGTAGATGCCTTCTTCTTTCAGAAAATCATCTAAACTCGGGCCAATATGCTTATTTTTCTCTTTCATTTTCATCTTTAATACCCCATAGCGTGGGGGGGAGGAATGCATCTTATTGGGCTTGCAAGAGCGCCAGTCTTTTTTCTGCGCACTCAATATCTTTCTTTGGTGTTTTTTGTGCCTTTTTGATAAACGAATGCAGCAGAACAATGGTGCTATTGCCATAGAATGCGAACAGAATTCTATATGCTATCCCATCCATGGCTGTGATGAATTCCCACACGTCACCGCGCAGTTTTTTGCACACCGGCGGGCCAACAGGCCATCCGAACTGAATTTTCATCAATTCTGTGCCGATATGCTTTTTAACTTTAGGTTCCAGATTCCGAAGCCATTCTTGGACAGGAACGGAACCTTGGTCTGTTTCATAAAAGGCGATTACCAGGTTTGATGTGTGAAATTGAGTCTTGCTTGTCATGCCCAGCCCCCCGTGCAGCATGTTGCCAATATGCATCTATAGCCATATTACCACCTCTTAAATTTTATGGTTATGCTATTCGAGTTTCCTCGTGTTAAGTAATATATGTATCAAAATTGGTGCATAGTCAAGTCATTTTTTGAAAATTTTCTTGACAATATTTTTGGTTTTCATCTTCAGGCCAAATTGCAACAAAATTGAAGCCAACTTGGCTGCAATTTGTCATTACTCCAGCGCAAAACAAGCAAGCGGCCCTTTTTGCTTCAGCTCGTGCCTTAATGGCATGAAACCTTCGCAAAAGGGCCGCTTTATGTTTTATCACACCTGCCGTTGCGGTTACCCTAGCTGCGCAACGCCTCCATAATCTGGCGCAATTCCTGGGCTGTTCTGGAAAGGTCTTGCACCGCGCTGGACGCCTGGCGCATGCCGTCCGCTGTTTCGGACACGATGCGGCTTATTTCGTCTATGGAGCGGTTTATTTCATCGGACGTGGCGCTTTGTTCTTCCGCCGCCGTGGCGATGGAGGTTACAACAGAGGAGTTTACCCCGGCCAGCTTGACAATTTCTGAAAGGGCCTGGCCGGAAGAGTTGGCAAGATCCGTGGCTTCCGCAATGTTTTTAACCGCGCTGCCCACTTCATTTATGTTGGTTTTGGCGGAGTTTTGAATGGCCTGAATGCTGGCCCCCACTTCCTGTGTGGCGCTCATGGTTTTTTCAGCCAGCTTGCGCACTTCATCGGCCACCACGGCGAAGCCGCGCCCGGCTTCACCCGCGCGGGCCGCTTCAATGGCGGCGTTCAGGGCCAGCAGGTTGGTTTGGTCGGCTATGTCGGAAATTACGTTCATAACGCCGCCAATGCTTTCAGCCTGGTGCCCAAGTTCCTTCATATTTTCTTGCAGGCCAAGGGCCACCTTGTTCACGCCGTTCATGGAACGCACAACGCGGTCAACCAGGTTGGCGCCGCTGTCGGCCTTGCTGCGGGTTTCTTCACTTTGTTCGGACGCGTTGCCGGCGCTGCGGGCCACTTCAAGCACAGTGGCGTTCATCTGGTTCATGGCTGTGGCGGTAGATTCCACGCGGGTGCGCTGCATGTCCGCCCCGCGGGAAACCTGTTCCACCTGGGCGGAAAGTTCTTCAGAAGCGGCGGCCACGCGGTCGGCATTTTCCAGGGCTTGGGCGGCTACGCGCAGTATTTTGCGTTCCGCGTCCTTAATTTTGGTAAGGTCAACAATGAATTGCAGCACGGATGTAAGCTTGCCCTTTGCGTCCACCATGGGGATGGCGGTGTAGCTTATGTCAACGGTTTTGCCTCTGGGGTGGGCCACGGTTTCACCGCTGCTTATCTTCTTGTCCTTTACCGCGCGGGTAAGGCCGCAAACGTTGGAACCGTAGTCTTCACGCTGGAACATTTCTCCGCAGGTCTTGCCGGCGTAGTCCGCCCCGGCCAGATCCTGGGCCACCTTGTTCAGGTAGCTGGCCTTAAGGTCGCTGTTCAGCATGACCATGGGGGAAGGTATGTTGTTCAGAATAACGCCTATGCGGTCCAGAATGTTGTTGGTGCCCTGCACAAGCGAGGCAAAGCCGCCGTTGAATTTGGCGCTGTCGCCGCGCGCGTTCAGGTAGCCTTCTTCAACCTGGCGTTCAAGCCGGTTGAATTCTTCCGCCATGTTGTTCAGGGTGGCCGGTATGCTGAGTATTGACCGAACCATGTTGCCTATTTCGCCGCCTTCTTTCACCTTCAGCGTGGCGTTGAAGCTGCCCCGGGCTATTTCAGAAGAAAACGCGGAAACCTGGCCCAAAACCTTCACCACGCCCAAAATAATCCATACGGCAAGTATAATGCCAAGCACCACGCCGCTGAAGCCGGTAATCATGGTAAGTGTTCTGGCTTCATCATTGCTGGCCTGCATTTTTGGCCCAAGCGCGTCCATGCTGGCCTGAGAGCTTTCAGTGTATTTGGCGAAAAATTCGGAAATTTCGCTGGCGGACTTGGAAATTTCACGCCGGGCCTTGATGCTGTCTTTTATTTGGGCGTCTATCTTTGTGAACGCGGTGAAATAAGTGGAAAATTCTTCATCAAGCTGGACTGAAACCTTGCGCAGGTCTTCAGTATTCACATTGTTTTTTACGTTATCCAGCACTGTTTTGAATACCCCAAGTTCCTTATAGGCCGCTTCACCGCTGTTAGGCAGGTATGTGGCCGTATAAACGCGCAGCTGGGTACGGAAGTTGGCGTAAGCGCTGTACGCGTCGTCAACAGCTTGCAGCATGGATATGTTGTCCACTGAAAGGGCTGTTTTGTTAAGCAGGGTGATTGTGTCATTCAGCTTGACGGCTGTGGGAATAATGCTTTTATGCAGGGCATCGTCCACGGAAAGCAACAGCTTTTCCACCTCGTCTATCAGGGTGGAAAGACGCTTGACAGTTTCCGCCTGTTCCTTCAGGGCCGTTTTGCTGGCGGGATCCGTTTCAAGCTGTTCTATGGTCGCAATAAGGTCTCCGGCCTTTTTCAGGGCCGCGCGGGCCTGTTCCGACTGGGCTTTGTCCAGCAGGATAACAAAGTTGCTCAGGCGGTATTGCGCCTCACGCAGCAGGCCGTCCGCCGCCCTGGCGTTTACGGAAAGACGGGCGTCCACCCGGTATTCCACAAACCCGTCCGCCGCGCTGCGCAGGCGGGAATATGAAAAGAAGGAAACCCCGGCAAGAAGTAACACCATCAGCGAAAAACCGAGTATAATTTTGTACTTGGTCGTCATAAAAAATCCTTTGTGTTGGGTGTGGCTTGTTCCCGCGCAAAAATTTTGCCGGGCTGGCCCTGCCTATAGGTTGTTCTGTTACGCTAAGCGCATAAAATTCAATACGTTTTACCCTGTAATCGCACACATATGCCTTTTTAAAAATGAAAACAAGGGGGGCAAAAGAAAAACCTGTCAAACTGGGGGTCTGTTTTGCATATCAGTGTAAAATAAAAGGATAAAAATTTTTATGAAGATGGTAAAAAAGCTGTTTGCGTTTTATTTTGACTTTCAGCGTTTTATAAGCTATAAAAATTTGTTCAGCTTCTTTGTGTAAAAAGTTGTTTAATGGCCCTTTCGGGCCTGGCAAACCAGCAGCAAAAATAAAAGCGCCATGTCAAAAATAAGCACAATTACCGGCTTTGCAGACCTTTTCCCGCCAGAGAGCGGGCTTTTTTCCTTTATGGAAGGAAAAGCCCGCGAGGTGTTCGGCAGTTACGGTTACAACGAACTGCGCGTGCCAATTTTGGAACATACTGAACTTTTTGCCCGTTCCATAGGGGCGGAAACTGATGTTGTGCAAAAAGAAATGTACACCTTCCCGGACCGCAAGGGGCGTTCGCTTACCATGCGGCCAGAGGCCACCGCGGGCATGATGCGCGCCTGTATTGAAAAAGGCGGGCAGGAAGGCATTTCCAAATATTTCAGCTACGGCCCCATGTTCCGGTACGAGCGCCCGCAAAAGGGGCGCATGCGCCAGTTTCATCAAATAGACTGTGAATGCCTTGGCGCGCATGAGCCGCAGGCCGATGCCGAAGTTGTGCTTATGCTCATGCATTTTTTGGGCGAACTTGGCCTGAACGAGCTGGAACTGCAAATAAACACCTTGGGCTGCAAGGCTTGCCGCCCGGCTTACCGCGAGCTTTTGACAAAGTTTTTGCAGGGCATTGACCATGAGCAGCTTTGCGAAGACTGCAAGCGCCGGGTGCAAAGCAACCCCTTGCGCGTGCTTGACTGCAAGGCGTCCACCTGCAAGGCCCTTACGGAAAATGCCCCCACCATGCAGGAACATGTGTGCCCGGATTGCCAAAGCCATTTCAACACCGTTATGGGTGTTTTGGAAAAGGCCAGCCAGCCCTTTGTATTGAACCACCGCCTGGTGCGCGGGCTGGATTATTACATGCGTACCACGTTTGAAGTGGTTTCCACCAATATCGGGGCGCAATCTTCCGTGGCGGGCGGCGGCCGTTATGATGGCCTGGTTTCCCAGCTTGGCGGGCCGGATTTGCCCGGCATAGGCTTTGCCTGCGGCATGGAACGCCTGGCCCTGCTGATGCAGAAGGAAAGCGCGCCGGAACAGGATTTCTACCTGGCCGTGCTGGAAGCGGAAGCGCTGGATACCGCCCTTCTGCTGGCCTGTTCCTTGCGCCGCGCCGGTAAAAAAGGCGAAGTGAGCTTTGCGGCCCGCAGCGCCAAAAGCCAGTTGCGCCAGGCCGGGAAGAGCGGGGCGCGTTACTGCCTTATTCTGGGCGGCAATGAATACGCCAAAGGCAGCATCCTGGTCAAAGACATGACCAGCGGCGAGCAGCATGAAGTAATGCAGGAAGAACTTATAAAGTCGGTAAAATAACATAAATAATCGAGAGCGTTATGATTGAGACAAGCACAGAAAAAGACTTGCAGCAAGAACATCAGCAATATATTCAAAACCTTGGCGACTGGGCGCGTACCCACACTTGCGGGCAGCTTAACGCCCAAAATAATGAGGCGGAAGTTTGCCTTATGGGCTGGGTGCAGTTCCGCCGCGACCACGGCGGCCTGATTTTTGTGGACTTGCGCGACCGTTCCGGCCTTACCCAGGTTGTTTTCAGCCCGGAAGTGGCCCCCAAGGCGCATGAAAGCGCGCACATTCTGCGTTCTGAATACGTGCTTGCCATCAAGGGCCGGGTGCGCCCGCGTCCGGAAGGCATGGCAAACCCGAACATGCCCACCGGGGAAATTGAAGTTGTTGTGCTGGACTGGCGCTTGCTCAATACATCCAAAACCCCGCCCTTCATGGTGGAAGACCGGGTGGAAACGTCTGAAAACCTGCGCCTGCAATACCGTTATCTTGACCTGCGCCGCCCGCGCATGGCCAACAACATCATTACCCGCCACAAAATTACCCAGAGCGTGCGCCGCTATTTTGATGAAAACGGCTTTATTGAAGTGGAAACGCCCTTCCTTACCAAATCCACCCCGGAAGGGGCGCGGGACTTTTTGGTGCCCAGCCGCGTGAACCCCGGCGAGTTCTATGCCCTGCCGCAGTCTCCGCAGCTTTTCAAGCAACTTCTTATGGTAAGCGGGCTGGAACGCTATTTCCAGATAGCCCGCTGCTTCCGCGATGAAGACCTGCGCGCCGACCGCCAGCCGGAATTTACCCAGATAGACGTTGAAATGTCCTTTGTGGATGAACAGGCCGTTATGACCATGGCGGAAGGCATGGTAAGCCGCGTTTTCAAAGAAGTTATGGGCAAAGACCTTGCCTTGCCCTTCCCGCGTATGACCTACGCCAAAGCCATGGCGGAATACGGCGTGGATAAGCCCGACACCCGCTTTGATATGAAACTTTGCGAGGTTACGGAACTGGTGCGCGGTTCGGAATTCAAGCTGTTCGCCACCGCCCAAATGGTCAAGGCCTTCAAGGTAACAGGCGGAGAAAGCCTTACCCGCAAGGAAATAGACGCCTACACCGAATTTGTGAAGATTTACGGGGCGCAGGGCCTGGCCTGGATCAAAATTCGTCAGGATGAATGGCAGTCGCCCATTGCCAAATTCCTTTCCGAAAAGGAACGCAACGGCCTTGTGCAGGCCCTTGGGCTGAAGGTGGGCGACCTGGTGTTCTTCCAGGCCGGTGACCCGGATATGGTAAACGCCGCCCTGGGCAACCTGCGCGTGCGCCTGGCGCAAGATTTGGGCCTGATAGAGCCGGAAAGCTATAATTTCCTGTGGGTTACGGATTTCCCGCTGTTTGAATACGACAAGGAAGAAAATCGCTACGTGGCCTGCCACCACCCCTTCACAGCCGCCAACCCGGCCGATGCCCCCCTGCTGCGCAGTGAACCGGGCAAGGCCCGCGCCCGCGCCTATGATATGGTACTGAACGGTACAGAGCTGGGGGGCGGTTCCATCCGCAACCATTCGTCCGAAGCGCAACGCGACATGTTCGGCGCCCTTGGCTTCAGCCCGGAAGATGCCGAGGCCCAGTTCGGCTTCCTCATGCAGGCGCTGGAACTTGGCGCCCCGCCGCACGGCGGCATAGCCTTCGGCCTTGACCGCATGGCCATGCTGCTTACCGGTTCCAGCTCTATCCGAGACGTAATAGCCTTCCCCAAAACCCAAAAGGCCACCTGCCTCTTGACCAACGCCCCTTCAGAGGTAAGCAACAAGCAATTGCGCGAACTTGGTCTGAAGCTGCGTGAAAAAGAAAAGGAAAAGGAATAATATTTCTTCAAGCAAAATAAGATTGCCGAAAGAAAGAATAATTCTTGACAATAATGCCAACCAGGCATACAACAACTTTTCACGACATGACAGCGGTTCAAAAACCACAGTCACAATGGCGCGGGGTGGAGCAGTTTGGTAGCTCGTCGGGCTCATAACCCGAAGGTCGTAGGTTCAAATCCTGCCCCCGCAACCAGAATTTCATGGGCTTATCGGAAACGATAAGCCCATTTTCTTTGTTTTCAGCAATAAATGGGCTTTATGACATTTTCGCTTTAGAGGCCGTTGCATAATGAGAATTTTTGTTCTTTTACAAGGAGTGCCCCTTATCGCATAGGGCGTGCGGAGGGAGTATATTCAAGCATATATGACCTTCGCGCGGGACGAAGCACGACGCAGTAAAAGGGCAAAAAGGCCGTTGTGCAATGGCCTCATGGCCGATTGCAGGCCATCTTCCCGGCGCTTGGGGTGTTCCCACTGCGGCACATAGCGGGCGCTTTGGGGAATGGCTTGAATTTGCGAGCTGTAGCGCAGGCCCCGCCCGGCCCCCGGTTCGGAGGATGGCGCTTCATGT
>JAVBMP010000154.1:0-5442 GCA_031552315.1 Desulfovibrionaceae bacterium
GGGCAAAAAGGCCATTGCGCAATGGCCGCCAGATTGATGACAAACCCCGCAAGGCCGGGGTTTGTAAAGGCACGCCCGCTTCGGCGCCTTACGGCGGCAATGAATGCCGCCTACGCCTGCGCGGCGGGCTGTTGACAAAGAAGACTTTGTCAACAGCCTCCGGCGAGCAAAGCTCGCCTACGACTATTTCGCGGCAAGGATTTGAAGGCAAATCCTTGCTGAGCAATTCACTCATTTCAATCGTAAATTGCTCTAACCGGCATTTCCCAAGCCATGACCAAAATAAAAGACCTGCTGGCGCGTTTTACCGCGCTTTTTTCTGAAGCCGGGGTGGATTCTCCCCGGCTTTCCGCTGAACTTCTGATGGCCCTGGCCCTTGGGCTGGATCGGGCCGAGCTGCTGAAACAGCTTATCTTGCAACCCGGCCTGACCATTGAAGGCAACCCCCTGCAAAAGGCGGAAGCCCTGGCCGCCCGCCGCCTGACCGGGGAACCGGCGGCCTTTTTGAGCGGAGAAAAAGAATTTTATGGCCGCCCCTTCAAGGTAAGCCCGGCCACCCTGATACCCCGGCCGGAAAGTGAACTGCTTGTAGACCTGGCCGTGGAATACGCCCGCAAACGGCAAATAAAGTCTGGCCACTTTGCGGATTTGGGCACCGGCACCGGCTGCCTGGCCGTTACCCTGGCCCTTGAACTGCCAGGCTGGCAAGGGCTGGGGCTGGATATTGTGCCGCAAGCGGTGGACCTGGCCCGGCAAAACGCCGCCCGGCTGGGGGCGGAAAAGCGGCTTGACCTGCAAGAGGCGGACTTCATGCAAATGGAACCGCAACCCCAAAGCCTTGACTTGCTGGTAAGCAACCCGCCCTACATCAGCGAGGACGAGTTTGCCGCCCTTAGCCCGGAAGTGCGCAATTTTGAACCGGTTACCGCCCTGCTTTCCGGCCCGCAAGGCCTGGAACACCCCCTGCGGGTCATCTGGCTGGCGGAACGCGCCCTGAAGCCCGGCGGACTCCTGCTTATGGAAACAGGCTGCCAGCAAGGTAAAATTCTTGCGGAAAAATTTCAAAACCACCCTGCCTGGGCCAACGTGGAAATTGTAAAAGACCTGGCCGGCCTGGACAGGGTGTTCAAGGCGGAACGCCGCTGATATTTTCAAAAAATAAGGAAGATATATATGTACAACGACTTGCAGACCATACGCCCTTCAGGCCCCATAGACGGACAATTGCCCCGGCATGCCAATATGCCGGATATTGAAAAGCTGGTAACTGGCGGCTGGGGCTATTCCCAGGCCGAAGCCATCATTATCAACAACCCGAAAAGCGGCACGGAAGAAATGTTTGACGGCATTGCCGTGCAAACCTTCATGGCCGGACTGCGCAACAGCCTGGAATTTTCCAAAGCCGCCGATGGGCATGCCTATGCCCTGCTTATGCAGAAAGCCGCTTCCAATAATTTGGTAAAAGCGGATGACGGCCAGTACTATGACCACATGGTAATGGACATTCTGGCCACGCGCGAGGAAGACGGCGAGGCCGTGCTGGCCGTCTTCATGAGCGGCCAAAAAGATTTTACCCAGCTAATGCGGGAACTTGAGGGCAAGGTAATTCTGCTGCAACGCGAATTTTGGTTCAATATAAGCAGCTTCCTTGAACATAACTGGTTTTTGACCATGAAGCGGGAACAGCAGGAATTTGCCGCCGCGCAGGAAGCGGCGGAAAAGGAAGAGGCTGAAGAAAAGGCCGCGCAAGCGGCAGAAGAAAAGGCAGCGGAAGCAGCGCAAGCGGAATAGGAATGCCTTCGGCGATCAGGGGCTTTGCCCCTCAGATTGATGACAAACCCCGCAAGGCCGGGGTTTGTAAAGGCACGCCCGCTCCGGCGCTTTACGGCGGCAATGAATGCCGCCTGCGCCTACGCGGCGGGCTGTTGACAAAGGGGACTTTGTCAACAGCCTCAGGGGCTTTGCCCCTAAACCCCACGCGGGGAAATGATTTCCCCGCGGCCCCTCGTCAGGTTTGGGTAAAACAAAAATTGTTCTAGGCAGTGTTGCCATGAGGTGCCTTTTGCTCTCTGTCTGCGTCATAAAGACTTTTTATTTCGGTCAAGTACCGTAAGAGTACATTCCCTCCATAAAAAGGCTTTCTTCCTTGTCAGAGAACAAAATTCACGCTCGTGCCGACACTGCCGGGCACTAAAAAGGTCTGGCCATGTTTTCATTCCGCCGGGTATGGGCTTTGTGCGTAAAAGAAAGTTACCAGATGGTGCGCGACCCAAGCAGTGTTGCCATTTCTTTTGTTGTGCCCGTAATTATGCTGTTTATTTACAGCTATGGCCTGAACTTTGACGCCGGGCACATGCGCCTGGCCATTTTGCAGGAAGATTCCGGCCCGGAAGCCCGCCGCTTTGTAGAAGCTTTGAACAATTCCCCCTACATTCGCAACGTGCCCACTCAGGATCGGCAACAGGCCTTTGCCCGCCTGCAAGCGGGCGAAGTGCGCGGGGTGCTGATTCTGCCGCAAGATTTTTCTCAGCGCCTGGCCCGGCAGCGCAGCACGGAACAGCCCGTGCCGGTGCAGCTTTTTACGGACGGGGCGGAACCGAACGTGGCTTCTTTCGCCCAGGCCTATGTCTCTGGCGTGTGGCAGGTATGGCAGCAGCAACTTTTGCGTGATAAAGGGCTGTTGCGTTCCGCCCCGCCGAATATTCAGGTGGAACCGCGCTTCTGGTTCAACCCGGCGGCGCGCAGCCGCAACTACCTTATACCCGGTTCCATAAGCCTTATCATGACGGTTATCGGGGCCTTGCTGAGTTCTTTGGTTATTGCCAGAGAATGGGAACGCGGCACCATGGAGGCCCTGCTGGCAACCCAGGTGACCAAGCTGGAACTGTTGATTTCCAAGCTGATTCCCTATTTTTGCATGGGCATTTTTTCCATGCTGCTATGCACGGCGTTGGCCGTGCTGGTTATGGATGTGCCCCTGCGCGGGAGCCTGCTGGCCCTGACGCTTATGACTGGCCTTTTCCTGCTGGCCTCGCTGGGCGTTGGCCTGATGATTTCCACCATTGCCAAAGACCAGTTTTTGGCCGCACAGGCCGCTCTGGTAAGTTCTTACCTGCCGGCCCTGATGCTTTCCGGCTTCATTTTTGAAATAAGCAGCATGCCCGCCCCGGTGCGGGCGGTGACCTATATCTTCCCGGCCAAGTATTTTGTAAGTTCCCTGCAATGCATCTTCCAGGCCGGGGTGGTGTGGGAACTGTTGCTTAAAGACGCCTTTTTCATGGCCCTTTGCGCCCTGATTTTTTTGACAATTACCTATTTCGCGACAAAGCGCAGCCTGGATTAGGCGCTTAAGCATAACGGCCCTTTTGCCCTCTGAATTGCGCCAGAGAACAAAATGGCTCATTGTATTAACAGGCCCCAGGCCTTGGTTTATAATTGGAAGGTTCACAAAGAGGCAAAACATGGGCAACCTGTGGCAGAGAATAAAAGCGCTTATAATCAAGGAACTGCAAATTGTGCTGCGCAACCCGCAAAGCCGCAACCTTATTATTGGCCCGGTGTTGCTGCAATTGGCGGTGTTCCCTTTTGCCGCCACTTTGGAAGTTAAAAATGCCAGCGTGGCGGTGTTGAACAAAGACAATGGCCCGGCTTCCGTGGAAATTTTGCAGCGCATGGCCCAAAGCCCTTCCTTTACCCGCCTGATCATGACGCATAGCGAGGCGGAAATGGCGGATGCCCTGAACACGCAGGCGGCCATGCTGGCCCTGCACTTTCCGGAAAATTTTTCCCGCGCCCTGGCCAATGGGGAAGACGCCCCCCTGCAAGTAATTGTGGATGGCCGCCGTTCAAACAGCGGGCAAATTGCCCTGGGGTATTTGCAGGTCATTGTGCGCGACTATGTGGAGGAAGTGAACGCCAAAGCGGGCTACCCCGCCCTTAGCCGCCTGAACGTGCGCCACATGTACAACCCCAACCTGAACTACAAATGGTTTATTTTGCCAAGTTTGATAGCCATAATAACCACGCTTTCCGTGTTGTTTTTCACCTCGCTGGCCGTGGCGCGGGAAAGGGAGCAGGGCACCTTTGAACAGCTTTTGGTAACCCCGCTTACCCCGCCGCTGATACTTTTTGGCAAATCCATACCCGCGATAATTGTGGCGCTTATTCAGGGCAGCATAATTTTTTTGGCCGCCTATTTTGTCTATGACGTGCCCTTTACCGGCAACCTGGCGCTGTTGTACATAGGCATGCTTACCTATGCGCTGGCGCTGGTGGGCTTCGGCTTCTTCATCGCCTCGCTGTGCTCCACCCAGCAACAGGCCTTTTTGGGGGTGTTCTGCTTCATGATGCCGGCGGTTGTGCTTTCCGGCTATGTCTCGCCGGTGGAAAACATGCCCGTGGTTCTGCAATACCTTTCCCTTGCCAACCCCTTGCGCCACTTCATAGTGCTGATGAAGGGCATCTTCCTGAAAAGCTTTGACGCAGCCCTCTGTTGGGCCTCCATATGGCCCCTGCTGCTTATAGCCGTGGGCACGCTTGCCATCGCTTACGGCATGTTCAAGCGCAGCCTGCATTAGGCAGTTCCGTCACGAGGTGCCTAGAGCAATTTACGATTGAAATGAGTGAATTGCTCAGCAAGGATTTGTCTTCAAATCCTTGCCGCGGAATAGTCGTAGGCGAGCTTTGCTCGCCGTTAAGCGACTATTTCAAGCGTAAACCACTCTAATGCCCATGTCTGCGTCAGGGAACAAAATTCACGCTCATGACTACACGGCATTAGGGACAAGGATTTCTCCTCAAATCCTTACCTCGAAATAACCGCAGGCAAGCGTTGTTCACCCGTAAGCGGCTATTTCAGGCATAAACCGCTTTAAATCTCCGCGCGCCCAAAACAAACCCACCTCTTAACGGCCAACGCCCCCACTTCACCGCACGCAGTATTCCGCCTAGCCGGGCTGGGTAACCAGCCCCGTGGGAACGCCCGCCCTTAAACCGCGACCTGGTGCGGGGTGCAGGGGGCGGCGAGCCCCCCTGCCGGAGGGGGGAGATGCAAGAGGGGGGGCAGCGCTCCCCACCCACTGTGCCCCCCGCCGGGCAGGCGGCCCACCTGCGGTCCGGGAAAAACAAGCAAAACCTGAAACCACCGTCCGCAAAAAAGACGCCCCCAACAACTCCAGCCCCCAGCAACTCCCGCCCCAAACGACATCCCTTTGACAAACCATCCGCCCTCAAAAGAGGCCATCATGCAATGGCCTCCCAGATTGATGACAAACCCCGCAAGGCCGGGGTTTGTAAAGGCACGCCCGCTTCGGCGCCTTACGGCGGTAATGAATGCCGCCTACGCCTGCGCGGCGGGCTGTGGACAAAGAGGACTTTGTCAACAGCCTCAGAGGCCATCATGCAATGGCCTCCAAAACAACACCCAACAATCATTCGCCATAA
>JAVBMP010000150.1:0-39095 GCA_031552315.1 Desulfovibrionaceae bacterium
TTTCTTCTGGCCTGTTCAAGGCGCTTCATGGCTTCCGCCATCATGCGCTGCAAATTTTCCATGCTAAGGGCACCCGGCTCATTGCTTTCCATGCCCTCGGCCCGCACCCCGGTGGAATTTTCTTCTTCCAGGGCTTCAGAACTTTCTGTGCGGCGCTTCATTTCAAAGGCCTGCTTTTCTCTGGCCTCCGCGGAAATGCTGACACGGTCGCCGCCAGAGCCGTAGGCCAAGCCTTCCGCCCCGTAATTGCGGGCGGATGCGTCAATAGCGGCTGTGTTCAGTTGAACCTGGTTTATACGGTCTTCCAATGTGCGCGTATGTTCTATTTGCATGGCTTGCTCCTGTGCCGAAACCATTCTGTCTATCCTGCTTTTCGGCAGGGGCAACATTTTTTTTAGGGTTTACCGGTGGTAAAAAACAAAAAGTTTGCATTGCCCAGGGGGGGGCCTTCGCCGGCGACAATCTCGCGGGCGTTGCCGCGCTTCGCTTCACAACGCCAGAGCATTTTATCTGAGAAGGCCATTGTGCAACGGCCTCCTGCTAGATAATTCCAATGACAAAATGCTCTAATAGCCTTAAATGAAGCGTTTTTTTGCTGACAAACCCGGGCGCGAAATATCTGCCCGGGGGCACGCTTCACCGGGGCAAACAATATTTTCATGTGAATGCTTTACAGCGGCTTGATTTTTGCGTATTCAGTCTCTATTATTGATTGATTATATACACATTACAGGCATGTTGATTTGCGGCGCCATCTAATAACGGCAGCCGATAAAACAGGCCATTTTTCCGTTAGCATGCACAGGTTTTATGACAAGGCGGAATAAATTAATCCACAAGAGCATTTCCCCATGCCTATAAGATATATAGTAAAAATATTCTGGACTGTACTGCTGGCCGCGGTGGTCATGTTCATTTTCGCGGTATACAATGTTACCGTAAGCATACAAGATATTGAAAAGGCGCAGGAAGAAAAAGATATTTCCCTGGCCATTGCCGAAGAATTGCGCCAAAGTTCCTTCAACCTCAGCAATTTTGTGCGGCAATACTCCATTACCAAAGACAAACGCTTTGTAAACGCCTACCACAACCTTGTGGACATACGCGACGGCAAGGCCCCGCGCCCCTACAGCGCGGCGCTGGCCCCCGGCAAACTTATGGCCACGGCCACACTTTTTCAGGAAGTGGGCTTTACGGCTGAAGAAATAACCCACCTGAACAAGGGGCTGGATATTGCCAACAGCCTGAGCGCCATGGAAATACAGGCCATGAACGCGGTGGATGGCCTGTATATTGATGAAGATGGCGAATACACCATAAAAGGCCCGCCAGACCGCCAGCTTGCCATAAATCTGCTTTTCAGCCAGTACTACAATGACACTGTCGCCCGTATTCTCAATTCGGTGAACCAGTTCCAGGCAAGGCTTGACGCCCGCCTGAATGATACCCTGCAAGAAAAAAAGCAGACCCTTAACCGTTCACTGAACCTGCTTACCATTGCGGCGGTCATTCTGGTAATGGCCTTGGCCGGTATTTTGACCATTGTCATGATGGTCATAGTCAAACCTGTTCTGCGCTGCAATGAATACGCCGTAAAAGTGGCCCGCGGGCAAGATGCGGCACCGCCGAAAATGCTTTCCCAAAATGAAATAACATCTTTGAATGATTCCATAATAACCATGGTAAACAAACTGCACAGCCTGGTTTTGCGGGCAGAGGCAGCCACCCTGGCCCGAGGGGAATTTTTGGCCCGGGTAAGCCACGAAATACGCACCCCCATGAACGCGGTCATAGGCCTGGCCTATCTTGGTTTGCAGGCCCACCCCACAGACAGGGAACGTGACCGGCTGGAAAAAATTTATTCCGCCGGCAAAGGCCTGCTGGTAATTATTGACGATATACTTGATTTTTCCAAAATAGAATCCGGCAAAATGGAACTGCATGTCTCCACCTTCCGCGTGCGGGACGCCATGCGCGATTTGCATGAACTTCTGCTGCCCAAAAGCCAGGAAAAAGGCCTGGACTTCACCTTTGCCGTCAATGATTCCGTACCGGAAGAATTGCTGGGAGATTCCGTGCGCATTATGCAAATTTGCAGCAACCTTTGCACCAATGCCATAAAATTCACCTCGGCCGGGCATGTTGACGTAAGCTTTGACCTGACAGAGGCAAACGGCAAATACATGCTGCATTGCGCCGTTTCAGACACCGGCATAGGCGTAAGCCCGGAACAGCAGCGCATAATTTTTGATTCATTTGAACAAATAGAACGCGCTTCCAGCCGGCATTACGGCGGCACCGGCCTTGGCCTGGCCATAAGCAAGGAACTGTCCTACATGATGGGCGGGGAAATATGGCTGGAAACCACCCTTGGCAAGGGCAGCACCTTTCACTTTACCGTGCAGGTGCGCATGCCGGGTGAACACGACGCGATACAGCATGACTTTGCGGAAATTGGCCCCTTGCCGGAACTGGACAAGGCCATGCGCGTGCTGGCAGTGGACGATAACATAATAAACCTGGAAATTATTACAGAAATGCTGGAAAACTTCGGCATTACCCCCACCACGGTTGAAAGCGGGCAGCAGGCCCTGAACATTTGCTCGCAAGAAGAATTCGATATAATCCTTATGGATATTCAAATGCCCGGCATGAGCGGCTTTGAGGCCACATCCTACCTGCGTTCCCGCGTGGGAAGCTGGACAACGCATGTGCCCATAATTGCCCTTACCGCCCATGCCATGAGCGATGACCGGCAAAAAAGCCTGGACGCGGGCATGGATGATCACTTGACAAAACCTATAGATTTCAGCGTGCTGTTGCGCACAATGGACTATTGGTATAAAAAATACCAGGCGGAAAAATAACCAGGGCCAGTCAGGCGCTTTTAACATGTCCGACTGCATGTCCGCCTGCATATCCGCCTGCATATCCGCCTGGAAGAACGCCCCGGCGGCCCGCGCGGCACGGCGCTGCGTTGCGGAAATACGGCGGCCTGCGCGGCACGGCGCTGCCCAACTATAAGGGAAATATGATTTTAATCTACACAGGCAACGGCAAGGGCAAGACCTGCGCTTGCGTCGGGCAGGCGGTGCGCGCGCATGGCCGGGGCATGGCCGTGGCCTTTGCCCAGTTTATGAAGCGCCCGGATCAGGCCGGGGAACAAGCGGTTTTAGGCGCAATGCTTGGCAATAACTTTTTTGCCGGCGGGGAAGGTTTTTTCCGCCGGGCAGAAGCCTTCCCGGAACACCGGGCCGCCGCCCTGGCTGTTTTGGAATGGGCCAAAACCAAAATTGCGGCTGGCATAAAAATGCTGGTGCTGGATGAAGCGCTTTACGCCCTGGGCAGCAGCCTGTTGCAAGAAGATGAATTGCGCGGCCTTATAAAACTGTGCCGCAGCAGCAACACGCACCTGGTTCTTTCCGGCCGGGGCCTTCCCCCTTGGCTATCTGAAGAAGCGGACACAATAAGCGAACTTCAGGAAATAAAACACCACTTCCGCAACGGCATACCCGCTGTGGAAGGCATTGAATTTTAAACCCGTTCACTGAAGCTATTTCAAACTGGAGGAAATTTTGTCCAGGCCAGCGGCAACCCGCCTTGTCCCCCTTGCGCCCCTGCGGTTTTTTGCCGCCCTTGGCATATTGCTTTGCGCTTCAATGGCTTCCGCGTCTGAATGGCAAAACAGTTCGCAGCTGGATGCCATTTTCACCGCGCATAATCTGACTGGAACCTTTGTCCTTTATGATGTGCAAACAGACACCCTGACAGGCTGCAACAAGGCGCGGGCCGAAACGCGCTTCATACCGGGGTCAACATATAAGATTCCCAACACCCTGATTGCCCTCAGCGTAGGATCCGTAAGCAGTGTTGATGAGGTTATTCCCTACGGCGGCAAGCCGCAAATGGTAAAGGCCTGGGAAAGGGACATGAGCTTGCGCGAAGCGATAAAAGTTTCTAACGTACCGGTTTATCAGGAAGTAGCACGCAGAACAGGGCCGGAAAGAATGCGCGTGGAATTGGCCGGACTGGATTACGGAAATAACGACATAGGCAAGCAGGTAGACACCTTTTGGCTGGAAGGCCCGCTTGCCATAAGCCCGGTTGAACAAACGCGCTTCCTTGCCCGTCTTGCCCAAAAAACGCTTAACCTGCCGGAAAAGGTGCAGGATCAAACCAAAGAAATACTGCTGTTGGAAAACAACAACTGGCGCCTGTTCGCCAAAACAGGCACCGTCGGCAGGTTTGACCCGGCTATCGGCTGGTGGGTAGGCTGGGTGGAAAAGGAAAATAAAGTTTACGCCTTCGCCCTTAATATTGAACTCCCACCAAACGCGGACGCGCTAAACCGTATTGACTTGGGCAAGCAATGCCTGCGCGCCTTAAAGGTGATTGACTGAAATCAGTCGTTAAGCGACTATTGCAAGCGGAACCTATTCCAATATGAGATAAAGGATGATACGTTAAGCTGGCCTGTTGCAGCTGCTCGCAGCAGATAAGAAAATCCGGATATCAAATTTGTAGCCCATTTTGGGTGGAAAGCAGTCATGCGCGGGAGGGGGCTGATTATGTATCTATGGAAACCGGCTGGCCGGTCAATGCTTATGAGGCCGTTGTGCAATGGCCTCCTTACGCAAGAAACAGGGGCTTGCCGCCCTGCCGCGAAGACCTGTCGCTTGTGTGCCGTTTGTTTTACCCTTAAAAATTTGCCGCTGTGAATACGCCTGTATACGTCACCCAGACAAGAATGCCGTCTGAAGAGGACTTTTTTAAGCAATTATCCGGCATTTTTGAAACTTCATGGGTAACAAACAACGGCTGCCACGTTCAGGAACTGGAAAGCGCCCTGGCCGCTTATCTGGGCGTTTCCCGCCTGGTTGCCTGCAACAACGGCACAACGGCCATAATGCTGGCTGTTCAGTGCGCCGGCCTGGCGGGTAAAAAAGTGGCGCTGACCCCTTATACCTACGTTGCCACGCTTTCCGCCCTGTTATGGCTGGGCTGCACGCCGGTTTTTGTGGATGTGGATCCGCAAACGCTTTGTCTTTCTCCAGAAAAATTGCGTGAATGCCTGGAAAAGGAACCGGATGTCGCCGGGGTTGTCCCCGTGCATATTTACGGGCTTGCCTGTGATGTGGAAGCGTTGGAAGAAATTTGCCGGGAACACGGCATTGTGCTTGTCTACGATGGGGCCCAGGCCTTTGCTTCGCGCTACAATGAAAAAAGCCTGCTGAGTTACGGCGATTATTCCATTTGCAGCTTTCACGCCACCAAAATTTTTCACGCGGCGGAAGGGGGCTGCGTTATAGCGCACACCGACGCGGCGTACAAGGCGCTGCGCCTTGCCCGGGCCTTCGGGCATGAGGACGATACCCACTACAGCCTGGGCATAAATGGCAAAATGAGCGAACTGCACGCCGCGCTGGGCCTTGCCCTGTTGCCCGGAACCGGCGCGGAAATAGAAAAACGCCGTCAAATTCATGCCGCATATGACGCCCGCCTGGGCGGCCTGCCAATTTCCCGCCCCACACTTCGGCCCGGCCTGGTTTACAACTATGCCTATTATCCGATTTTGCTGCCCAATGAACAGGCCCTGCTACGCGCCCGGAAAAGTCTGGCGGAACAGGGAATTTACCCGCGCCGGTATTTTTACCCGGCCCTGAACACCCTGCCCTACCTTAAGCCGGAACAGCGCGTCAGCTGCCCTGTGGCGGAAAATGCCGCCAGCCGGGTTCTTTGTTTACCCATGCACGGCGACCTGCCGGAAGAGGTGACAGACCGCGTGGCCGCCGGCCTTCAGGCTGCATTGCGCCGCGCCTGAAACGGCTTGACCGCAAAACGCCTTCAACGGGGCCATTGTGCAACGGCCTCTCAACGGACAAAAAGCCTTCATTGCGCGATGGTCTTCAATGGGCTTGACCTGGGCATTTTAATCTTGAAATAGTTTAGAAAAAGTGTATAATCGTGCCGTGCAGACGCTTGGGTATGAAACTTGCATGATTGCTGTGGGTTGTTGCGTTGACCCAGAAAAAATCAACATTGCGCAACGGCCTGAAAGCAATGGTTCAACAGGTTGTTCGCTCTTTTTGCGTTTGCGTAAAGTCAGGGGGGAGTAATGTTTCATACTTTGCACCATGTTCAAATTGCCGGGGTACGCGCAGTGGTTCCGGCAAATGAAATTCGTCTTGAAGATGAAATTGATTTTTACGGAGGCAGTTCCAAAAAAGTGGCCCGGTTGCAAACCATGCTTGGCATGGATAGGCGCCGGGTATGCCCGCCCGATGTTACGGCTTCTGACCTCTGCGCTCATGCCGCTCAAGCCCTGTTCGCAGCTATGCCCGAAGCGCGTGGCATGGTGGATGCCCTGATTTTTGTAAGCCAGATGCCCGATTGGCATCAACCGGCAACCGCCTGTGAACTACAGCACCGCCTGGGTTTGCCGCAGCAATGCGCGGCCTTTGACGTGAACCAGGGTTGTTCCGGCTATATTTACGGTTTGTGGCTGGGCAGTTCGCTTGTGGCTTCCGGGGCCGCAAAACACGCGCTGGTGCTGGTGGGTGATGCCCATTCCTTTGGCCGTGACATGAAAAACCGCGTAACCGCGCCTGTGTTCGGCGATGGGGGCAGCGCCACCCTGCTGGTGCGGAACGAACAGGCCCCGCCCATACATTTTGGTTTGGGTACGGACGGAAGCGGCTTTGAAGCAATAATTATTCCGGCAGGCAAGGCGCGTATTCCCTTTAGCCGTGATTTTGAAACCAATCGTGAACTTGTAGAAGCCATTGACGATACCCAGGGCAACCCCTGGTACCTGTTGGATACCTTTATGGATGGCGGCGCCGTATTCAATTTTACCATGGATGTTGTACCAAAGCATCTTGAAGAAATGCTCCGGTATTCCGGCTATACGCCAGACAGCACAGATTGGTGCATTTTGCACCAGGCCAACAAGCAAATTGTGGAAAATGTGGCGGCCAAGGCCGGTTTTGCTTTGTCCAAAGCGCCTACAAATTCTTTCAGCCAATACGGCAATCTGGCTTCTGCTTCCATTCCCGCCGCGCTCTGTTCCCAGTTTGGGAACGCTACCCCGCCCGGTTCTCTTTTGATGTGCGGGTACGGGGTAGGCTTATCCTGGGCTTCCTGCCTGTGTAACATAACGAATTGGAACTGCGCGCCTGTTATTGATTACGAACCGGATCCGAATCGCCCAACGCGCAAACAGCGTGTTGACCGCTGGAAATCGATTCTACAAGGTAAAAAGGCTCTCCATGACCAAACATGATTTTCTTGTTACCCTGCAAGATATGTTGCAGTGCGAAAACGCCTTACAGGAACAGACAGTTCTGACAGGCCTTGAAGAATGGGATTCATTGGCTTTTATGGTGCTGATCGCCTTTTTTGACAACAAGTTCGGGCAACGGCTGACCTTTGACAACCTTAAAAGTTGCAGCAATGTCAGCGACCTCATAACCCTTGCCAATGGGGCTATCGTCTGATGTTCACGGCGGAACAGCATATTCTGGTAACCGGGGCCAGTTCCGGCATAGGCCGGGCCATTGCACTGCAATGCAACGCGCAGGGGGCAACGGTAATAGCCTGCGGCCGTAACGCCCCGGCCCTTGAAGACGCGCAAGCCCTGGCCGCCCACCCGCAACGTTGGCATAATGAATGCAAGGACTTGTTGGAAGATATGGCAGGCCTGAACGGCTGGTTTGCGCAACTGCGCGAAAAATATGGCAAGTTTTGGGGTATGGCCCACGCCGCCGGCGAAGGCGTGATGGACAGCTTGCGCACCTATGAACTGGCCTGGGCGCAACGCCATTTTGACCTTAACTTCCATGTGCCCATGCTTCTGGCCAAAGGATTTTGTGACAGACGCAACAGCCTGAACGGCGGGGCATTGCTTTTTCTTACCTCTGCCTCGGCTGTTTACCCGGAAAAGGGGCACATGGTTTACGGGGCCGCCAAAGCCGCCCTGGCAACCGCCGCCAAGGTTATAAGCCAGGAAGTGGCGCCGCGCGGCCTGCGCGTGCACTGCCTGGCCCCCGGCATTGTGGATACGCCGCTTGAAGCGCGGGCGGAAGCCTTTATGGGCCCAGCTTACCGGCAGGAACAGCTTGCCGCGTATCCTCTGGGTTTTGGCAAGCCGGAAGATGTGGCGCAGATGGCGGCCTTTTTGCTTTCTGATAAAGCGGCCTGGATTACCGGGCAAAATTTTGTCATGGCCGGGGGGCGCTACTGATGCCAAATGTCGTAATTGTTGGCAATTCCGGCGCGGCGCGTGAATGTTACTGGGTTTTGCAAGACTTGCTTGAAAGCGCCCCCGGTCTTGCCAATTACTATTCCTTTCGCGGTTTTCTTGATTGGCAGGGCTACAAAGGCGACCTTAAGGAATTACGGCATTTTTATCTGGGCACGGCAGAGGCTTACGCCATACAGGATGATGACCTTTTTGTAATCGGCGTGGGCAAACCGGGTTTGCGCAAAGATATTTTCACCTTTCTCAAAAAGCGCGGGGCCAGGCTGATGAACCTTGTCCACCCGTGGACAGCCATATGCAAATCGGCGGTCATAGGCGAAGGCAACGTCTTTCAGCGTGGCTGCACGGTGTACGCCAACGCGGTCATAGGCAACGGCAACTATATAAACGGCGCGGTGAATGTTTCACATGACGCTCAATTGGGCGACTTCAATTTTTTGGCCCCGTATGCCATTGTCCTTGGCGGGGCCAGGGTCGGTTCTGAAAACCATTTGGGCCCGCACAGCGTCCTGCTTGAACACGCAAACATAGGCAACGGTAACCTGCTGGCCCCGGGAAGCGCCATCTACAAGGGCTGCAAGGATAATTGCCGCATGTCCGGCAACCCGGCTTTGAAAATTGGCGACCTTCCTTAAACGCGGCTTACACGCAACGGATTAGCATGATTCCCACACTTTCGATTATAATTCCTTACTTCAACCACCGCGTGTCCTTGCCGCGTTTGCTGGAAAGCATTAAACAGCAAAGCTTGAAAGACATTGAAATAGTTATAGTTGATGATAATTCGGAACAAGAATGTGAAGATATTGCCTCCAATTTTTCCCGTCAGGGTTTATGCGTGCGCCTGGTTAGGAACACGGAGCGCCTGTATGTAAAAAACACCCGCCTTGCCGGGGTAGAGGCCGCCACGGCCCCCCGCTTCATGTTTGCGGATGCGGACGATGTGCTGTGGGGCGACAGCGCGTTGGAAGAGCATGTAAGGCTACAGGTGGAACATGACGCGGATGTTGTGCATTTTCGTTCCATACTGGTTGACGGCAAGGCCGAATTTTCCGGCGCTTATTCCTGGGCGGATCCGTTTGCCCCAAAACTTGCCGGCGGCAATATTTTCCGCGCCTATGCAAGGTCGGAAATGGATGGCGGCGTAATCTGGAATAAAATCTTCAAGCGTTCTTTCTGGTTACGCATCATGCCGGAATTACGGCAGCTTCCCCTTAAAACCGCCTGTGAAGACATTTTTTTGAATATTCTGGTATTTTTTCACGCCCAGATATATGTGGGCAGCGATTTAACCGGCTACGGCTTCCATTTTTGCCCGGAAAAAAGGGGCGAAAAGGCGCTGATGCGGGCGGTAGCGCTTTATAAAATATTAAATTCAACTATTCCTTCCTTGCGGGCTTCCGGCGGGAATAAAGATGACATACAGCGCCTGGAACAAAGCCTTTTGAATTTCATGGCCGTGTGCGGCGGGCGGGCCGGAATTTATGCCCAAAGCCGGGGGGACGCGCTCAATGACCTGGTGAAGGAAGCGTTAAGCCAGGAACCTTGCGAAATGCTTATAAAAACCTTGTTGGGCGCTTTGGCGGTGAATGGAAGCAAACTTCAGAACATTCAGCGTGCGCTTTTATGACATTTTCGCTTTGAGATTGACGCTGGCGTTGTTGCGCTTCGCTTCACAACGCCAGAGCATTTCATCTGGCTAGAGTGGTTTAGGCTTGAAATAGTCGCTTAACGGCGAGCAAAGCTCGCCTACGACTATTTCGCGGCAAGGATTTGAAGACAAATCCTTGCTGAGCAATTCACTCATTTCAATCGTAAATTGCTCTAGATAATTTCATTGTGCGTGGCGTTCACAATGGCGAAAGGCTCTAAAGGCATAAAAATTGCACCCTGTTAATGCATTATAGTCGGTTCAGCGGAAGTACAGAGATAATGGCGGAGCAAAAATGAAAGTAATAATTTTTGGCGGAGACGGTTTTTGCGGTTGGCCAACGGCCTTGCACCTTGGCGCAGCCGGGCACGATGTGCTTATTGTGGACAATTTGTCGCGCAGAAAAATAGATGTTGACCTTGAGGTGAAATCATTAACTCCAATCGCTCCAGTTTCTGTCCGTCTTGAAGCCTGGCGGGAATTGTCCGGCAAGACAATAGGCTTTGAGCAATACGACATTGCCAAAGATTATGATGTCCTGCTATCCAGCCTGAAAAACTTCAGGCCGGACGCCGCCGTGCACTTCGCGGAACAACGATCCGCCCCCTATTCCATGAAATCGCCGCGCTGCAAAAGATACACCGTGGATAACAACGTGAACGCCACGCACAATATACTCACGGCCATTGTGGAAAGCGGGCTGGACGTGCACCTGGCCCACCTGGGGACAATGGGCGTGTATGGTTACGGCCTGCATCAGGCTTCCATACCGGAAGGCTACCTTGAAGTGTTTTTGCAGGATGACGCCGGAACAATGCACAAAGATGAAATACTTTACCCGGCGTCGCCCGGCAGCGTTTACCACGCCACCAAATGTCTTGACCAGCTTCTTTTCGCCTATTACGCGAAAAATGACGGACTGCGCATTACCGACTTGCATCAGGGCATTGTCTGGGGCACGCAAACGGAACAGACCATGCTGGATGAACGGTTGATAAACCGTTTTGACTATGACGGCGATTACGGCACGGTGCTTAACCGCTTCCTTATGCAGGCCGCCATCGGGCACCCTTTGACAGTGCACGGCAAGGGCGGGCAAACCCGGGCCTTCATTCACATCAAAGATACCGCGCGTTGTGTGGAACTGGCGCTGAATACCCCCCCGCAACGCGGCGAGCGTGTGCGCATTTACAACCAAATGACTGAAACTAAAAGCGTGCTTGAACTGGCAAATATGGTAAGCAAGCTCACCGGGGCCAAAATAGAGCATAAACCCACCCCTCGCGCGGAGGCAGAAGAAAATTCCCTGCAAGTGTCCAACGCCTGTTTTTTGCAACTGGGTTTAAAGCCAATCACCCTGCACCAGGGCTTGCTGGAAGAAATACTGGGCATATCGGCCAAATACCGCGACCGTTGTGATACCTCGCGTATTGCCTGCACGTCATACTGGAACAATGAACGGGCCACGCAGGCCAAAAACGCCGCCTGTTTAACGGGGCAACATGGCAACTGAAATAGGCATAGTGTGCCTTGGGCACCCTTCCAGCCTGGCGGACTTTTTGAACAGCCTGACCAGCCAGACCAGTTTGCCGCAAGAAGTTGTCATAACCGGGCGGCCTGAACAGCTGACCCCGGGCCTTGCGGAATATCTGGCGGAACAGGGCGTGCGCCTGCAACTCATTCAACCCGGCGTGGAAGACAGCTATACCTGGCGTGATTTGCTTAACGCCGTCACGTCCGTCAGGTCTCCATATATTCTGTATGCCGATAATTATACCCGTTTTATTCCGGGGGACGGCCTGCAAAATAATCTGCGGCTTTTGGAGCAACAGCACGCGGATATTTTGCATTTCAAAATGCACCTAGGCAGCGTGCCCAACCCCCAGCCCTTGCGCGAAGCGGATATTCTGCTGTTTTTTTTGGGCGCGAACTTCAGCAGGGTTGAACTTGTTAACAAAATTTATTCAACCGGCCTGTGCGTGAAAACCTGCCAGTTTTTGCGACAAATGGAATTTTCGCAAAGGGGTGTGGATCACTTTTTCCTGCACCTGCTCCTGGCGGCCTTTGCGGAAACATACCTTGCGAATGGCGTATGGTTGACCAGATATTCCTTCATTGATGAGCTGGCCAAAGATTCTTTGGTTTGTGAAACGACTGAAATGGACATTTGGCGCGGACAGATGAAAGACTTTTCCTGGCGGGCTTCTGTTTATTACAACGCGCTTGCCACCTTGCCGCAACTTCTGGAAAAAGCGGGCCAGCCAACAAGCAGCGTCCAGCTGGCAATACTGCGCTTGACAGCGGAACTGGCCTTGAACCTGGGCCGGGTTTGCCGTTCTGTCACCATGGGCGGCAACGCCCCGGAAGAGCTGAAGCAAATACTGCTGCAACATTTCAATAAAGATGACCTGCTGCATGCCCTGTGGATAGGCACAAGCAGCAATGCCGGGAAAATGGCCGCCATATACCAGACGCTTTACGGCGACACTGTTTTTAACCCCTGCCAGGCCTATGCGTTAAAAAAGTTCATCAGCCCGTTGGAATGCGCGGTAAACAGAGACTGATATGCCCCCATTACTTTCAATAGTCATTCCCATACACAACCACGCGGAAGCCCTGCCGGAATTGCTGGAAAGCATTTCCCGACAGTCTTTTACCGACCTGGAAGTGGTGGTGGTTGATGACGCCTCCACTGAAAGCTGCGAATACATCCTTGAACAGCATCGTGAAAAAGGCCTTGATATAAAACTGCATTACAGCCCAAAACGTCTGTACACCAAAGACGCGCGGCTGCGCGGCATAGAGGTGGCAAAAGGTGAAATAATCGCCTTTGCCGATGCGGATGACGCCTTTACAGGGCGGGATATTTTAGAGCATCATGTGCGCCGCTATGTTGATTCTGGCTGTGACGTGCTGCATTTTTGCACAATGCGGCGGCACCAGAACGGTGAAGGCCAAAGCTTCAATGCCTGGGCGGATCCATTTGCTGAAGAATTGAAGGGTGAAGACATCTTCCGGCAATACGCCAAAACCCTGGCCGGGCATTTGATGTGGAACAAGCTGTATTCACGCCGCCTGTGGATGCGCCACATTGCGGCGGCCAAGGCCGTGCCTATAACCGTATGTTCGGAAGACCTTTTTTTAAGCACCTTCTACCTGTTCCACGCCCGGCATTACCTGGGCAGCGACAAAGTGGGTTATGCCCATGAATACCTTGATAAAACAGGCGTGAAGTCGGCTTGCCGTTCCGTTGCCTTCTTCATTATGCTCCGCGATTTTTTCCCTTACCTTGAAGCCAAGGCCTGCCCGGAAGATATTTTGACCATGCTTGCCACCAGGTTTGAAAGCGACTGCCAAAGCTATGTCAACCGGGCCTGCCTGGAAGCGTCCCCAACTCCCGCCGCGCCGCTTGAACGCACGGGCATGGAGGCCGCTTTTAAAGGCATGCCCAAAGATGTTTTGCTGGATATGCTGATCTACGTCAACGGGCAAAACGCCAATTTCCTTTCCGACTGCGGGCGCAGTTTTTACCGCGCCCCCAGAGATTGAAGCCTTGCGAACAACAAACAGCCATTGAGGTGCCCGCATGCCAGTGGAACTTACAGACTACTTTTTATTGCAGCTTTTTCAACAAGCCCAGATGTACAACCTTTCCACAATGACGGGAAGGCGGCTTTCCGCGCGGCATGTGGCGGAATTTTTTGAAAGCATTCAGGAAGACCTGAATACAAGCGTAACAGTGGAAGTTGGAGCGCATGAGGCGGAATTTTCCCGCAATATGCGGCAGCGGAACTCTGAACTGAAAATTTTCGCCTATGAGGCCAACCCACATGTCTATTCACGCTTCTTGCTTGAAGGGGAACTGGCGCAGCTGGGAATAAACTATGAATACCGGGCCATTTCCAATCAAGACGGCAATATGCCGTTTTACCTGTGCAGCCGTATAGGCGAGGAAGCAGAACCCACAGACGGCAAAAGGCAATCTTTGCTGCCGCGCGTTGACCAGGCAACCGAACACAGCACAGTCATGGTGCCCTGCGCCCGCCTGGACAGCCTTTTTTCTGGAACAGACTTTGAATCTGACCGTTTTGCCTTGTGGATAGATGCCGAAGGGGCCGGCGGCATGGCCCTTGAAGGGGCGGAGGAACTTTTGCGCAAAACGGCTTCCGTGTATATTGAAGTTGAATCAATCGCCAAATTCGCGGGGCAATTACTTGATAAGGAAATACTGGCCTTTTTGCTGGAACATGGGTTCCTGCCGGTTTTGCGCGATTTTCAGTTCCGCCACCAGTACAACATGATTTTTGTGCGCAAGGATCTGCTGCCGCTAATTGAATGGCGCTTGCACACCCATTTCAACCGGGTGACGCGCAGCGAAATGAGCCGCTCTTTCCAACTGACGGCAATTCCGCAAAAGCATGTTCCTTCGCCAATACAATGGGCCGATTTGCCCCGGCTGGAAAGCGCGGATCACGTCCTGGAAGTTATGGAGCGCCTCCCCCTGCTGCGCGCCCCGCGTGAGGAATTTGACCCCAAACATACCGTTGTGGCCTGCCACGCCAAAGAACTGGAACAGGCCATAGCCTACTATGAGGCCCGCTACCCAAAGTTGCCGGATATTTATGTGGCCGGTAAAATAACCGAAGAATTGCAAAAATGCTATGCTAAAGCGCCCCTGCATCCTTTCGCGGCCCTGCGCCCAGGCATGGATGTTCAGCTGTTTGTCCCGCCGGCCAAAGCGCCGCGCCTGACATCGTTTCATCATTTACTGGCTGAAATGGCAGAAAAAGGCTTTTTCACTTATTTTATTGAAGATTATTCTACCCGCCTGTTGTACAACCGGGGTAAAAAAAACGCGCTTTCCGCTGAAAACCTTGATGATATAAAAAGAATATACAATTCCCTTGCGGATCCCTTTAGCCGCTATACCTATCTTGCAACCAGCAAAACCCGCACGGTGGGCGAACCAGGTTATATGCCCATTGCAGGGTACCGGCAATACTACCACCCCAATTTAAACCTTGCCCCCGGCGGCACGCTGTGCGAAGGCGGCATAGATAATGGAAGGTCAACAGGCGCATTCTACAACGCCATGCAGGGCCAGGGGAAAATTTACGCCTTTGAACCTGTGCCGGAAAATTTCCAAAAATCTCTTTTATTGCTGCAAGATTATCTTCCCATGGTGCAATTGCGCCAACAGGCTTTATGGAACAAAACCGGCGAGTTGAACCTTGATTTCAGGCCGGATGCGCCCGGTAACGCATCTGTTTCAGACTCAGAAACGCATGGCGACAGAAAATGCCCGTGCGTAAGCATTGATGATTTTTTTGCCGATAAGGCCCCGCTGCATGCCCTCAAGCTTGATGTGGAAGGGGCGGAATATGAAGTGCTGCAAGGCGCGTTTGAAACCCTGCGCCGTGACAAGCCCAACCTGATGATTTCCGTATACCACCGCAGAAACCTGCCAGACCCGGACAGCATATCCGTGCCGCGCCTGTTGCTGGATTTTGACCTTGGCTATGACATCTATATCGGGCACCATACAGGCTGGTTTCCTGAAACCATCCTATACGCAAAGGCCAAATAAATGAGCGCGGCGGCAACCATGGAACCATGCGGAATTAATTCCGGGTGCCCGGTCATTCTTTTTATCAATTGCTATGAAGAAATGGCCACCGGCATGCGTATTTTGGCCAAAATAGCTCAGGATGACGGTTATGACGCCAGGATTATCGTCATGCGCGGTTATTCGGTAGCTGTGGCAAATACCTTGATGAAAAGCTCAAACAGCTCGCATGTTCTGGTCAATGGAAAGTTTCACCTGAATGCTTGTGAGGAAGAGGCAATTACCCAAGAGGAACTGTCTTTGCTCCAGCAGGAAACACAAAGATTGCGCCCAGTTATGGTTTGCATAAGCAGCCGCAGCCGCAATGATGCCATTATGCCTGAATTATTGCGGCATGTCAGAGAGGCAGCCCCAAGTGCTCCTGTTATTTGTGGAGGTTACGGCCCAACCTATGCCCCGGAATATTACCTGCGGCAAGGCGCAAACCTGGTCATAAGGGGTGAAGGCGAAGGGGCAATGCGTGATTTGCTTCACTGTCACCGCAATAAGCTGCCGTTTACAACCATTCAAAATGCTTGCTATTTGCAAGATGACTCCTTGGTGTGCAATCCGTTACGCCCCCTTTTGCGCACGCTTTCAGAAAATGTTTCCCCCTCACCGCTTACAGGCGATGAATATGCCGTATTTATTAGCGATAACGAAATACAGCGGCATGATCCGGCATATAACAACAAAACATTCAACATACTTATAGGCAGGGGCTGCATAGGGCAATGCAGCTATTGCGCAGCCCCCGTGCAGGGCATGATGTACAAGGAAGAAGGGCAGGTAGCCCCGCATTACAGAAGGCGCGGCTATGAACAGGCGCTGCGTGAGCTGGAAGAAGCCAAGCGCAATGGGGCGGAAAAGGTGTTCATCAAAGATGAATACCTGGTTGACAGCCCGGATCGCCTGACGGATTTTTTCCGCGCCTATGCGGAAAGAATAGGCCTGCCATTCAAGGCAAATTTACATTCAGCGCAACTTTTACGCCATGACCGTTTGCGACAGGCGGCCATAGATGCCGGGTTATATTCCTACAGTATCGGCTTTCAAGCCGGCAACGAACATATGGCTTGCGCGGTTTATAACAGAAAGCACAAGTTCGCAGAATTACTGGAATTAAGCAGGCTGCTCCATGATGAATTTGTAGGTTTGCAGTTTCATTTTATCAGCGGCACAACCCTGAATACAGAAGCAGAATTTTTAGATAAATGCAAATTGATCCGCCTGTTGCCCTATGACGTCTCTTTCCCTTGGCAAACCTTGCTTTTTGACTTTCAATTTTACCCGCAACCCTTATCCGCCCTGACAAAAGACATGGTCAACGGCAGACTGATGCGCCAGCCTGTGGAAATTTGGGCGGAAAAAGCCATTTTGGCCCAACTGCATCAGGTAACAGCATCAGATGACCAGTTGCGGGAAATTTTGGAAGAAATGCCCCGGGGAAAAGGGCGGGTGGAATATCTGCAACAAGCTTACCAGCGCATGCTTGAATGGAAGCAGGAAGATTATTACCGGATCATGGCGCGGCAACTTGCCGGCAAAGAAATATTTGTGGTCGGTGAAAAAACTCTGGCCTATAAGCACTGGTGGGCGTTGTTTGAATCTGCCCGTATATCCGCTTACATAGCTCTTCCGCAGGATGGCAGGGGGACAATTTCCCGTTTGGCCGATGCCCCGGATGTACCGCTGCTTGTTTTCGGCAATTCATTGGCAAAAATGAAAATTTTGCATAGCGCACAGGGAATAAGCAATAAAATATTTACTGTTGCAGAAAAATATTGTCTACAGGAAGATGGAGCATGAAACTGTTACGCGCCGGTTTTTTACCGTTATTTCAAGAAGATTTTTACAGCTCTACCTGGCGGCTAACCCATAAATGTAACTTTGCGTGCAGCTATTGTTGCAACAGTCTTGAGCGTAAGGCAGGCTTGGAATTGCCTCGTGAAACAATGCTGAATACGCTAAAAAATCTTCGCTGCGTCAATAAGGCAAGCTACCATTTCACACTTGAAGGTGGTGAGGTTACATTATATCCGCATTTGGAAGAAATGCTGTTGGAAATTAACCGGCTTTTTATGGATAAAAAGCCGGTAATCAGACTGCTTAGTAACGGCAGCGCATCAGCGCTAAAAATGCGCTCTTTGCTCCAGGCCGCAGCCCCGGCGAATACAATGTTCATTATTTCGCTGCATCTGGAATATGTGGATATGCAGCGTATTGTAGAAAGTTTGTGTTCCTTTTCATCTTCTGAGCGCAAAAAACATTTTTTATTAAAACTCATTGTTGTGCCCGGTAAAGAAAACCAGGCACTTGAGGCCAAAAAACTTCTTGATTCAGCAGGTATCACTAATTATCGCATATTGCATGTTCTGGATTTTGATGAAGGGGTTATAGTTCCTTCGTACACGCAGGAACAACTTGATTTTATTGCTGCGCTTAAAAAAGAGCAGCCGGTTAAGGATTATTTTCAATTTTTTAACGAATATGAAAACGGCAATGAACACGCAATAAAAAATTTTACATACACCAAAGGCATGGAACAAAATTTGTTGCATTATAAGGGCATGTATTGTTGTGCCGGATATGCGTCTTTTCAAATTGAACCATCCGGTAAAATTCGCAGAGCACGGTGTTATGAGGAAATGCCATACACAGTTGAAGAAAAAAATCCCTTTGCGGATCCAGATTTTATAACGCCACTGCGCTGCCATTCAGAGCATTGCGCATGTGTTTCCTATATTAAACTGCCCAAATGGGTGAACTCGGATTTTGCTCCAAATTATTTGAAATGAGGTATAAACCCTTCCCTGCCATGGCAACGTATTCACAATAAAAATCAACCCGGTGCAACGCATATGTCTGTAAAGCGAATTGTTTTATGCCAGGGAAGCCACGCAGTTATTTCTGGAGCCAGCATTTTTTTTAAGCATAACCGCAAGTTGCTGGCAGAAAAGAGCGTTGATATTGTAAAGACAAAGCAGCTTATTGCGCCAGAACAATGCGCGGAACTGGCGAAGCAGCTACCCGGTGAAACAGCCATTTGTGTTTTGCCGCAACGTTTTTGCACGCCAGAAGCCTTTATTCCGCTTGCCGCGTCTTTACGCGAATATTTTCCGGGGGCGGAACTTGCAGGCATACTTTGTATGCTGCGTCAGGATTATGAACTTGACGGCGGGTACAATTTCAATGTTTTTAAAAAAGGATACAGGCAGCATGGCGAATGGTTGATCAAGCGGGCCGCAACATTGAATAATTACCATTCTATCGCGTCAATGTTGCAAAAAAATTTGCGCGGGAATGTCACATTGCTTCCCATGGCGCATTTTGAAACAGGCTTTGCGGCGTATCAAGGCGAAATTTTAAAGGTAATCGGTCTTTCCATACCGGACTTCGTTGCCGCTGGAGGCGAATTTGTTTTGCCCCATTATAATTTGTGCGCCATCCCGCGGGAGCTGCTGGCTTTTTACAGGGCCTGCCACGCGATCACCCCGGAATGGGCTATGCGCGTTCCATGGTTCGGGCAATTAAAAAATTTTACCGCACGCTCTGGTTATGAAGGTGATTTCAGTTCGTCTTTCAGCCCGGAAGAACGCGGCGCGGTTGTTGCGCGTTACGCGGCAGGCAATGCCAGGCTGGCCGATGAATTGGGTTTGCCCGGGCTTTTTCCAGAATTTGAACCGGAACAGAACTGGCAACATTTTGACGGTCTTACCCCGGAAGTGGCCCTGAAAGTGGCCAAACAGCTTGATACGGATTTTGCCGCTGCAGGCCGGGAAGAAATGGACGCTTTACCCGCTCATTATTTTAGCCGGGAGCAAACAATTGTCCACCAGGCCCTGCGCGAGGCCTGCGGCGTTGTACCCCGCAAACCCGCAATGCGCAACCGCCCGGAAGCAAAACTTTCAGTTGTCACACTCAGCTACAACCAGGCGGATTTTATCGCGCAAAATATTGAAAGCGTTTTCGCGCAAAAAACAGACTTTCCCATTCAGCATATAATTTCAGACGACAATTCCACAGATGGAACCCAGGAAATTATTTTGGACTATGCCGCCAGGCATGCGCATATCATACCAATATTGCATAAACAAAGATCTTTTGCTGCGCAAGGCATACGCGACGCCTTTGATATGGCCCGCACAAAATACGTGGCCCTTTGTGATGGGGACGATTATTTCAGCGACCCGGAAAAGCTGCAAATTCAGGCGGACTTTTTAGATGCGAATCCAAGTTGCGCCCTGTGTTTTCACATTGCCCACGTTGTATTTGAAAATGATAAAACAAAAGAAAGGTTTTACCCGCGCCTGGAAGATTTGCCGCGTGGCATGCACCAGTTTTATTATTTAAGCGACCTTATCAAAGGCAACTTTATGCAAACCAATTCCGTAATGTACCGCTGGCGCTTTGCGCAAGACGTACCGGGCTGGTTGCGCACAGACTTGCAGCAAAGCGACTGGTACTGGCACCTGCTGCACGCGGAACAGGGCAAGATAGGCTTCATCAACAAGGTAATGAGCGTTTACCGCAGGCACCAAAACGGCGTTTATTGGCTTGCGGAAACAAACCGCCTGGCGCACCGGGCCCGTGTGGGAAAAAGCGAAATAGCCATGTACCAGGCGCTGATCAACCACTTTGGGCAAAAGTATGAAGCGGTTTTTCTTGACCTTATAAATGGGGTCTTTGCGGATTGCCTGCTGTTTGATTCAAACCAGCAGGAAACAGAAACCGGTCAAACAGCATTAAATAAATTGTGCGAAGCCTACCCGGATTTTGCCCGGCATTTCCTGGCTTCACTCAACATGTCAAACAAGCAGAGGCCAATCAAATGAAAATTTTGAAAGCCGGAAGAGAAAGTATGTGGCGGCATAACAATATGCGTGTAATGCTTGCCCCAAACACCATCTGCAATTTTTCCTGTTCATACTGCATCAATGCGAAGCAAAGGGCCGATAAAAGCAAGTTTATTTCTAAAGAAGCGCTTGAGTTGCTTATGCAAAAACTTTCAGCGTTAAAAAAGGAAAAATATAATTTTAACATAGCCGGCGGAGAACCTCTATTATATCCACATCTGGATGCATTGTTCGATTACCTTGACAACTGTTTTGAAGGAAAAGTGAGCGCCAGTATCAGTACAAACGGATTTTTTCTGCCTAAAAAACAATGCCTATTTAGCAAAATGCATAATGCTACTGTTAGGATAGTCATTTCTACACATTTTGAGCAGTTATCTGTTGATGGCTATATAAATATTTTGAATGCGCTGGACAATAAAAATAGGGTTTTGGCAAAAATCATGCTTGAGCCAGGAAAATTGTGTGCCGCTAAAAAGCTGCAAGAATTTTGCGAAGTAAATGGGGTTAGCTACTTTATGCATGCTCTGACCTTAGAAGGCAAACTCCAGCCAGACTATTCGGAAGAGGAACTTGCTTTCATACAAAAGTATTCTTATTTTGAAGATGAAGATTTTTTTTATACCTCGGAAGGCGCGCCAGAAAAAATACACTGTTTTTCACGTGTGGACGGTATAAGCAATACAGAATTTATAAATTATAAAGGCATGTATTGTTCCGCTGGGTTTTCTTCAATATGTATGACTGCGGAAGAAAAAATATCCCAATGTTTCAAAGCTCAAAAAAAAGTTTTTTCTTCTGAAGAGCTTGATAATATTTTTTCCAGCCCAATTATTTGTCCAAGCGATCAGTGTGCTTGCCCGGCCTTGTTCAGTTTGCCAAAATGGCTTACTCCTGAGGATGCACCGGAATACATAAAGAATAAGCAACATTGCCTGTAACATCAGGATGCGGCAGCAACAACAAAAAAATATATAAAGAGTAACTAAATGAAAATGCTTAAAGCCGGCAAAGAAAGTTCGTGGTTGCATAGCGAACTGCGTATAATGCTTGCCACGAATAACATATGCAATTTTTCCTGTTCGTATTGTGTCAATGCTCGTGCAAGGATGGATAAAGGCAGGTTTATATCGCAAAAAACTCTTGAGTTGTTCATGCATAAAATAGCCTCCCTCAGGAAAGAAACTTATATTTTCCGCATCGCGGGTGGAGAACCTCTTTTGTATCCCCATCTGGATACCTTACTGGATTGTTGTGATAAAGAAATGGGTGGAAAGGTCGATGCTGCCTTAAGCACAAATGGATTTTTTTTACCCAAAAGGCAACATCTGTTTAACAAGATGCATAATACGACTGTAGGTATCGTTATCTCAACTCATCTTGAACAATTATCCGTTGATGATTATATTAATATTTTGCGCAGGTTAGATAATAAAAAAAATATTAAAGTTAAAATTATGCTGCCCCCGGGGATGTTGGATCAGGTTAGGCGCTTGCAAGAGTTTTGCGAGGCGAATGAATTTAAATACGTTATTCATGCCCTGACTTTAAATGGCAAGCTGCACCCAAGTTATACGGAAGAAGAGATTTCATTCATACCCAACAAAAAATCTCATAGCAAATCTTTTTTTTATTCAACAACGGAAGCGCCTGAAGAAACGTGCTTTTTTTCACGGGTAGACGCCATCAGCAATACAGAACTTATAAATTACACAGGCATGCACTGCTCCGCCGGGTTTTCTTCAATATGCATGAATGCGGAAGAAAAAATATCTTGCTGCTTTAAATCCCCCAGAAAAGATTTTTCCATTGAAGAGCTTGAGAACATGCTTTCCGGCCCAACTCTTTGCCCCAGCAACCGGTGTGCTTGCCCGGCTTTGTTCGCTTTGCCCAAATGGCTTAACCCTGAAGATGCGCCGGAATATATTAAAAACCGGCAAATGGTATAATGCCGGCCAATACGGCGTTTTTGCATTATGTTATAATCGTGATATGATGCTTGAACAAGCCTGAAAAAAAGTCTGTCCATCCTTGTAACGCGTGGATTATGCTAAAAAAAGCACGGCACAGAGCCACAACCAAGGAGGACAGACATGCAAACTATACAGTTATGTGGGGCTTGATGTCCATAAGGAAAGCATCAGAGCAACGGTGTAGGTTCAAGGTGAGGAAGAAGTACGGCACCCTGGGACTATTCCCAGTCATTCAGGTGCCTTGAATGGAATAATTCGGAAATTGGCGAGTAGCGGTCATACTCCAGGCCGTGTAATCACGAGCGTGAATTTTGTTCTGACACGGACAGGGGGCAAAATACACCTCGTGGTCACACTGTCGAAAAGCCCCCCGCGAAATCAGGCCGTTGTGCAATGGCCTTCATCAAGAAAAGTCGACTTGTTGCGGTTTTTTTTGACAATAAAATCCGCCAGACCAAATAACCCCATATTGCGTTCCATATGCTTATTCCTCCCTGTGGCTGATGAGGAATAGTACAATAATCACTTAAATATATCAAGGTATTATTTGAAATTGATTCGCAACGGCCTTCAAACGAGGCCGTTGCAATGGCCTTCATTTATAAACGCGCCGTGTTCAAGCCTTGTCGGTTTGAACACGGCGCGTTACAATGGCATTCATTGCCGCCCGCGCATCTACAAAAAGGCCGTTGCACAACGGCCTCGCAAGGGCCTGTTTGGCCTTATTTCGCGTAATTATTTATAAGGCAGCCATCCAGTATTATTTGTTTTTCATCTTCGCCAAGGGCGGGCAAGACCAGTTCCACGCCCTGGCGGGTTTCAGCCTGCTGCAAAATGGCGGGGATATGTTCCTGCCCGCGTTGCAGGGCCTGGCGGATGTGGGGGATATAGAGCCTGTCGCCGGGGCGTATGTTCAGCGAAGTCCAGCCGGGCAACAGCAGGGGCAGCATACCCCAGTTTATAAGGTTGCTGCGGTAACGCTTGGTGGCGTATTCCTCCGCCACGTTGGCGCTGCCGCCCAGCACGCGCTGGCAGGACGCGGCCTGTTCCCGCGCGGAACCGTCGCCCGGCTTTACCGCGAAGACCACGGTGCCCAACCCGGTCTGGGACGGATTTTCTGTGGCTTCAAAAAGGGCCAGTTCTTCAAGAAGTTCCGGGCCGGGCTTGGCACCCGGCTTCAGGGCGCGGCGTTCCTCTTCAAGGCGCAGCACGGCCTTGGCCCGGCCAACGTAGCCTGGGTCTTTGCGGGAAAGGGTAAATTCCGCCAGCTTCATGGGGGCGGAACGGTAGGAGGATGTTTCTCCGGACGGGATAAGCTCGTCCGTGGTGGTAACCGGGTCATAAATGGCCGAGGCCACGGTAAGCAGCAGATTTTCCGGCAATTCCGGCTGGCTGGGCCAGTCTGTAATGCCGGGGCCAAGAATCAGTTCCTCGTGCGGGTTGGGCTTGCCCCAGCCGCGGTATACCCGGCCGGAATAGACCAGCGGGGAAAATTTGTAGTCATAGCGCTCTGCTTCAGCGGGGAAGCCATCCAGTTCCGTGGCGGCGGTAAGGCGGCCCTGGTTGCGGGCCGTGGCCGCGATGGATCGGGCATCCATAAGCGCCACATAGGATATTTGCCCGTCATTGGGTTTGGAACCTTCCCGGTTGGGGAAATTGCGCGTGGTGTGCCGCAAGGAAAAGGCCGTGTGCCCCGGCACGTCGCCCGCGCCGAAGCAGGGGCCGCAAAAGGCCGTATGCATGGCGACCCCGGCTTCCATAAGCGCGGCCACAGAACCGTTGCGCACCAGTTCAAGATACTGCGGCTGGCTGGCCGGGTAGGCGGAAAGGCCAAAGGCCCCGCTGCCCACGCTGGCCCCTTTCAGCACATGGGCGGCCATGGTAAGGTTTTCAAAATTGCCGCCCGCGCAACCGGCTATGACAGCCTGGTCGGCGTAAAAGGCCCCGTTTTTCAGCTTGTCGCGCAGCTTCAGGCGGGCAGGGCCGCCGCCCAGCAGGGTTGCGGCTTCCTTTTCCACCCCGGCCAGCAAATCCGCCGCGTTTTCTTTAAATACGCGAATGGGCCAGGCGTTGCTGGGGTGAAAGGGCAAGGCGATCATGGGTTCAATCTTGCCCAGGTCAAGGTCTATCACCATATCGTACCACGCGCCGTTTTGCGGGGCCAGGGCGGTAAAATCCGCCTCGCGGCCATGAATGGCAAGGTATTCCTTCACCCTGCCGTCTGTGGCCCAAATGGAAGAAAGGCAGGTGGTTTCCGTGGTCATAACGTCAATGCCCATGCGGTATTCAACGGAAAGGCCCGCAAGGCCGGGGCCAAAAAATTCCAGCACCTTGTTTTTGACCAGCCCTTCCTTGAACACGGCCTGAACCAGCGCCAGGGCCACGTCCTGCGGGCCAACGCCGGGGCGCGGGGTTCCGTGCAGGTAAACCGCCACCACGTCGGGGTAGGCAATGTCATAGGTACGGTTCAAAAGCTGCTTTACCAGTTCCGGCCCGCCTTCGCCAATGCCCATACAGCCAAGCGCGCCGTAGCGGGTGTGGCTGTCCGAACCCAAAATCATTTTTGCGCCGCCGGCCCACATTTCACGCATATACTGGTGAATTACCGCCTGGTGCGGGGGCACAAAGTCGCCCCCGTAACGCCGCGCGGCGGAAAGGCCGAAGATGTGGTCGTCTTCATTTATGGTGCCGCCCACCGCGCAAAGGCTGTTGTGACAATTGGTAAGCACATAGGGTAGGGAAAATTCCTTCAGCCCGCTGGCCCGCGCCGTCTGCACAATGCCCACATAGGTAATGTCGTGCGAGGCCAGGGCGTCAAAACGCAGGCGCAAGTCTTCCATATTACCGGATTTGTTGTGCGCCGCCAGTATGGGGTGGGTCATTGTGCGCGCGCGCCCTTCAAGGCGGCGTTCCTTATTTTCTTCCGGGGTAAAGGGGGCGCCGGGGGCGTCAAGTTTTAACACGGCCCCCTGCCTGTTTATATTCAGCATGTTTTTTCCTTGCAAGACAGTGCCGTCAAAAGGCGTCTTTTGGCGACACTGTCTGATGGCTTGTTGTTTTTTTATTTGTAGCCGTTAGCCAGCAAATTTTAAAATAGCCTTTGCACAAAAGCAATAAATATTATAAGCAAGTTTCCAAATACCAGTCCGGGGAAAATTTTCAGGAATTAGCCGTAAAAAAACAGCTGCTCCGGGTATTAATTTTTCCAAATTAATACCCCGCAAAGTAAATTGTCTTGCCAAAAGGAGCTGATTTACTTATACTTGAGGGAATAAGTTGGAGTTTTCAAGTTATAGGCATTTTGATACAAGAAAAAACACAACCAAGTCAAAAGGTTACTTGCGAGGTACTATATGCGCCTTACTTTAAAAAACATGATCCGCCCACTTTCTCTTGCTGTAATCTGCATGGCCCTTGCCGCCTGCGGAGAAGACGCCCCGCCGCCCAAACCTGACCCGAAGGTAAGTTTTGTCACGGTAAAACAGGAAAAAGTGACAACGCTCATGCGCCTTAGCGGGCGCGCCGTGCCCACGCTGGATTCTGAAGTGCGGCCCCAGGTAAGCGGCATCATTAAATCCCGCCTGTTTACCGAAGGGGCGCTGGTCAAGGAAGGCGAGGTGCTTTATGAAATAGACCCGGCCGTGTATGAAGCCGCCTACCAAAACGCCCAAGCCAGCCTGATGCGGGCGGAAGCCAACTACGTGTCGGCCAAAAGCGCGGCGGACCGTTACACTGAAGCGGTAAAAATTCGCGGTGTAAGCCGCCAGGACTATGACAACGCCATTTCCGCGGCCAAGCAGGCAGAGGCGGAAGTGGCTTCCGCCAAGGCGGCGGTGGAATCGGCCCGCATCAACCTTGGGTACACCAAAATCACCTCTCCCATAACCGGCAAGGTGGGCATTTCAAGCGTCACCCCCGGCGCGCTGGTTACGCTTAACCAGCCCAGCCCGCTTACCACGGTGCAGCAGACAGACCCCATGTACATAGACGTTACGCAATCCAGTTCCGACTACCTGCGCCTTTTCAAAAAGTTTGAAAGCGGCGAGCTTACCCGTGACAAGGATACCGGGCTGATTGTCAGCATATTCCTTGAGGACGGTTCAGAATACCCGCACAAGGGCAAGCTTCTTCTGCGTGACATCACGGTGAACAAAAGCACCGGGTCATACACCATCCGCGCGTCCATTCCCAACACTGAAGGCATGTTGCTGCCCAACATGTACCTTAAGGCGGAACTGGAAGAAGGCGTGAACGAAAAAGGCGTGGTCATTCCGCAGCAGGCCCTTTTGCGCAACCAGCGCGGTGAGCCGCAAGTGTATATCCTGAACGCGGAAAACAAGGTGGAACTGCGCCCCGTGGTCACCAACCGCGCACAATACGGTGAATGGGTAATAGATTCCGGCCTGCAAAATGGCGACCGGGTTATTGTTGAAGGCCTGGCGAAAGTGCGCCCCGGCGCGCCGGCTGACGGCATAGCCTATGTGCCGCCCGCGGATTCAAAAAACGGCAGAAAGAACGGCACGCAAAATGGCGTGAAGAAAAACGGAAATAACGCCAATGAAGCGGTAAAAGCGCCGGAAGGCGCGGCGGTTGAACCAAAAGACGCAACCCCCGGCCCAAATGCGGCAAAACCTGACGCGGCAAAACCTGACGCAACAAAGCCGGACGCGGCAAACCCCGGTGAAAGCAAAACCGAAGCTGCCCCCGCCCCGGAAGGCAAATAGCTTTCAGGCGGATGGTCATGGTAAATTCGTTTTGTGCCCTTTGTTTCATGGTTCCCCATTTTACAGCTAAATAAAACCGCCCAGAGAGTATATTATGGCGCAATTTTTCATAGACAGGCCAATTTTTGCCTGGGTTATCGCAATATTGATCATGCTGGTAGGCATTATCAGCATAAAAATTCTGCCCATAGCGCAATACCCCAACATAGCCCCGCCGGCCATCAGCGTAAGCGCGGTCTACCCCGGCGCTTCGGCCACCACGGTTGAAGATTCCGTCACCCAGATCATAGAACAGCAGATGAAAGGCCTTGACGGGCTGGACTACATGGCATCCACCAGCGATTCCGCCGGCATGGTCACCATTACCCTTACCTTTGTGAACGGCACAGACCCGGACATCGCCCAGGTGCAGGTGCAAAACAAATTGCAGCTTGCCACGCCCTTCCTGCCGGAAAGCGTGCAGCGCCAGGGCGTTACCGTAAGCAAGGCCACCAGCAACTACCTGCTTATTCCGGCCTTTTACGTAACAGACGGTTCCATGCAGGCTGAAGACATATGCGACTATGTGGCCAGCAACATACAAGACCCAATAAGCCGCGTGCAGGGCGTGGGCGACATAGCCCTGTTTGGGGCGCAATACGCCATGCGCGTGTGGTGCGACCCTTCCATGCTGGAAAAATATTCCCTTACCCCGGCGGATGTGGCCAATTCCATCAAGGCGCAGAACAATGAGGTTTCCGCCGGGCAAATAGGCGGTTCCCCTTCTGTGGCCGGGCAAATGGTCAACTTTACCATAAATTCGCAAAACCGCCTGGAAACTACCGAGGAATTTGAAAAAATCCTGCTGAAGGTAGCGTCGGACGGTTCCGCCGTCTATTTGCGGGATGTGGCCAAAATAGAACTGGGGGGTGAAAACTACAACTATTTCTCCAGTTTTAACGGTTACCCGGCTGCGGCTTTGGGCATAAAACTGGCCAGCGGGGCCAACGCCCTGCAAACGGTAGACTCCATCAAGGCCACCATGGCGCAGCTGCGGGAATTTTTCCCCCACGGGCTTGAAGTGGACTATGCCTACGACACCACGCCCTTTGTGCGCATTTCCATCAAGGAAGTGGTAAAAACCCTGTTTGAAGCCATTGTGCTGGTGTTCCTGCTTATGTTTTTGTTTTTGCAAAACTTCCGCGCCACGCTTATACCCACCATCGCGGTGCCGGTGGTTCTTTTGGGCACCTTTGGCGTGCTGTCGGCGGCGGGCTTTTCCATAAACACCCTTACCATGTTCGGCATGGTGCTGGCCATCGGCCTGTTGGTGGATGACGCCATTGTTGTGGTGGAAAACGTGGAACGCGTAATGCGTGAAGACAAACTTTCTCCCAAGGAAGCCACCAAAAAATCCATGCAGCAAATCACCGGCGCCCTGGTGGGCATAGCCATGGTGCTTTCCGCCGTGTTTGTGCCCATGGCCTTTTTTGGCGGCGCGGCGGGCGTTATTTACCGCCAGTTTTCCATCACCATAGTTTCCGCCATGGTGCTTTCTGTCATCATCGCCCTGGTGCTTACCCCGGCCCTTTGCGCCACCATGCTGAAAGACCATACCAAGCATGAGGAACACCACGCCCCCAAAGGCTTGTTGGGCCGCCTGGCGCAAACCCTTTCCGCTCCCGTGCGTTTGGTGAACAGCTATACGGACAAGTTTTTTGCCAAATTCAACAGCGGGTTTGAAAAGGCAACCAACAAATATTCCGAAGGCGTGGCAAAGGTTGTAAAGCGCCCCCTTCCCTTCCTGCTTGTTTACGTGGCCCTGATTGGCGTGCTTGGCCTTGCCTTCACGCGTATGCCCACCGGCTTTTTGCCGGATGAAGACCAGGGCATTTTGATGCTTAGCTTCCAGCTGCCCCCGGGGGCCAGCTTTGAACGCACCCAGGCCGTTTCCCGGCAAATTGAACATTATTTCGCCAATGAAGGCAAAGAAGGGGTAAACTCCTACCTTACCGTAAGCGGCAGCGGCTTCAGCGGCAACGGCCAGAACAACGGCATGGGCTTTATATTGCTGGAAGACTGGGAAAAGCGTGAAGGGGCCGCCATGCGGGCGCAAGCCATAGCCAACCGCGCCAACCATTATTTCGCAACGCATATTGTGGACGCCTACATAGTCTTTGCTTTTGCCCCCCCGGCGGTTATAGAACTGGGCACGGCTTCCGGCTTCGACTTTGAACTGAAGGACCAGAACAACCAGGGGCATGAAGCCCTTACCAACGTGCGCAACGCCCTTCTGGCCGCCGCCGCGCAAGATAAAACCCTGCAAGACGTACGCCCGAACGGGCTGGAAGATACCGACCAGTACAAGATAATTATTGATGCGGAAAAAACCGGCGCGCAAAGCATTACCATAAGCGAAGTGAACAACACCATTACCGCGCTTTGGGGCAGCGCCTACATAAACGACTTCAAAGACCGCGGCCGCGTCAAAAAGGTATATTTTCAGGCCAACGCCCCATACCGCATGCAGCCGGAAGACCTTTCCCTTATAAGTCTGCGCAACCTGCATGGTGAAATGGTGCCCTTCTCTACCGTGGCAAGCGGAACATGGACAAAAGGATCCCCCCGGCTGGAACGCTTCAACGGCGTGCCTTCCATGGAAATTCTGGGCCAGCCCGCGCCGGGCAAAAGCTCTGGTGACGCCATGAAAAGAATGGAAGAAATTACCAGCGGGCTGGAAGCGGAATTTGGCCCCGGCTACAGCTTTGAATGGACAGGCCTTTCCCGGCAAGAACTTTCATCCAGCGGGCAGGCCCCCTTGCTTTATGCCGTTTCCATGCTCATCGTCTTCCTTTGCCTGGCCGCGCTTTATGAAAGCTGGAGCATACCCCTGGCCGTATTGCTGGTAGTGCCGCTGGGCATTATCGGCGCCGTGCTGGCCTGTTCCATGCGCGGCCTTTACAACGACATCTATTTCCAGGTGGGCCTGTTGACCATTGTTGGCCTTTCCGCTAAAAACGCCATTCTGATTGTGGAATTTGCCAAAGCCATGCATGAGGAAGGCAAAGACCTGCTCAGCTCGGCCATAGAGGCATCCCGCCTGCGTCTGCGGCCCATTTTGATGACATCCATGGCCTTCATTTTGGGCGTTATGCCGCTGGCGCTCAGCACCGGGGCCGGTTCCGGCAGCCAAAACGACATAGGCACCGGGGTTATCGGCGGCATGTTAAGCGCAACCTTGCTTGGCGTATTTTTTATACCTTTGTTCTTTGTTGTAGTTTCAAACCTTTTTGCCAAAAAACCGGCCGCGCATACGGAAGCGCAGCCGGTAATCCAATAGCGAGGGGCCTGTAATGACCATCAGCAAACCGCTTCTTTGCCTGCTTCTGGCCGTGAGCCTGGGCCTTGGCGCCTGCACCATGGCCCCGGATTATGAACGCCCCATGGCCCCCGTGCCCGTAAACTGGCCGGCCTACGCCACCAAGGGCAGCCCCGCGCCGGGGCAGGAAGGGGCCACAGCCCAGCTGCCGCAATGGCGCGACTTCTTTAAAGACCCGGTAATGCAGGCCCTTATTGAAAGCGCCCTTGCCAATAACCGCGACCTGCGCATAGCCTTGCTGAACATTGAACGCGCGCGCGGCCAATACCAGATACGCCGGGCCGACCTTGCGCCTTCCATAACCGCCGGGGCCGCCAACAGCAATGAACTGCTCCCGGCGGATCTTTCCCCCCTGCGTTCCAGCTACATTTCCCGCGAAACCGGCCTTACCGTGGGCATAACCTCTTTTGAACTGGACATTTTTGGCCGCGTCCGCAGCCTGAAAGACGCCGCCCTGCAAAGCTACTTCGCGTCAGAATACAACGCCTACGCCGCGCAAATAAGTTTGATGGCAGAAGTGGCCGCCGCCTACCTGCAACTTGCGGCAGACCGGGAACAGCTTGCCCTGGCGCGGGAAACCTACCAAAGCAACGCCGCAACCTACCGCCTGGTTTCCCAAATGTTTGACAAGGGCATAGCCTCGCAACTGGACGTAAGCCAGGCCAAAACAGCCGTGGAAAGCGCCCGGGCCAGCGCGGCCAGCTATGAGGCCAAAGCCCTGCGGACGGAAAACGCCCTGGCCCTGATCGTTGGCGGGCCGCTGCCCCAGGGCATGAAACTGGCGAACAACCTGGCGGAAGTGCAATGCGTCAACGACATACCCGCCGGGCTTCCTTCAGAACTTCTGGAACGCCGCCCGGACATCATGGCGGCGGAACATAACCTGCTTTCCGCCAACGCCAACATAGGCGCGGCCCGGGCCAACTTCTTCCCGCGTATAAGCCTTACCGCCGGGCTGGGCACGGCCAGCATGGATATGTCCAAACTTTTCACCAGCGGTCAGGGGGTATGGAGCTTCGCCCCGGCGATTACCCTGCCCATATTTGAAGGCGGCCGTAATATCGCCACCCTTGACGTTTCAGAAACCGATAAAAAAATAGCCGTCGCCGGTTATGAAAAGGCCATTCAGGTGGCCTTCCGCGAAGTGGCAGACACCCTGGCCCAGCGTTCCACCATAACGGAACAGGTAAGCGCTGAAGCCGCGCTGGTAAGGGCCACGCGCCAAACCTACGACATTTCCCGCTCCCGCTACGACATCGGGCTGGATAACTTCCTTACCGTGCTGGAAGCCCAGCGCAGCCTGTTCGCAGCACGGCAAAGCTACATCTATACCAAGCTGCTGAAGGAAACTAACACCATCACCATGTACAAGGCCCTGGGCGGCGGCTGGGACGCCACGCCAAACGCCGCGGCGAAATAGAGTTGTAAGACAAAGTGAAGCCGAATCCCCTTCGCGCTGCCGCGCGAGGGGATTCGGTTTTGTTTTGGCCTTTTTTTGAGACCATTGCACAATGGCTTTTTTGCCTCCGGCGACCAAAGGGGGTGACCCCCTTTGGAAACCCCATTATTTTTTCTTTTGCATAATGTTGTAGTACTGGTTGAAATTATTGATTTTATACTTGTCATTGCCTTTTTTTTGTTACTGTGGCAAATTGACCTGCTTTAAATGTTCATATAAGAAAAATATAATGCAATAAAACTAAACGCAGGACTCAACATGGTCAAGCAGGATCATATAAGAAACTTCAGTATAATTGCCCACATAGACCACGGCAAATCCACTTTGGCCGATCGCATTCTGGAAATTAGCGGTCTGGTAAGTGAACGGGAAAAACGCGACCAGTACCTTGACCGCATGGATCTGGAACGGGAACGCGGCATTACCATAAAAGCCCAGACCGTGCGCATCCCCTATAAAAGCAAAAACGGGCAGGAATATATCCTTAACCTTATAGATACCCCCGGCCACGTGGACTTCAACTATGAAGTTTCCCGCTCTTTAGCGGCCTGCGACGGGGCCTTGCTGGTGGTGGACGCCTCGCAGGGGGTGGAAGCGCAAACCCTTGCCAACGTCTACCTTGCCCTTGACCATGACCATGAAATAATACCCATTCTGAACAAAATAGACCTGCCCAGCGCGGATCCCGACAGGGTCAAGGCGGAAATTGAAGAAACCATCGGGCTGGATTGTTCCGGCGCGCTGCCCATAAGCGCCAAAACCGGCATGGGCGTTGACGCCGTGCTGGAAGCCATTGTGGAACGGCTGCCCGCGCCGGGCGGCGACCCCAACGCCCCGCTGAAGGCCCTGATTTTTGATTCCTGGTACGATGCCTATCAGGGCGTTGTTGTGCTTTTCCGCATCATGGACGGCACCATTTCCAAGGGCGACAAGGTGCGCCTGTTCGCCACCGGGGTGGAATATGAAGTGCTGCGCCTGGGGGCCTTTTCACCAGAAATAGTGGATATTCCATCATTTTCTGCCGGAGAAGTGGGCTTTTTGTGCGCCAACATCAAACAGCTTGGCGACGCCAAGGTGGGCGACACCATTACCCATGCCGACCGCCCGGCGGCAGATCCGGTGCACGGCTTCAAGGAAGTAAAGCCCATGGTCTTTTGCGGGCTTTACCCCACAGACAACAATGATTATGAACAGTTAAAGTTCGCGCTGGAAAAGCTGCAACTGAATGACGCGGCCTTTTCCTTTGAACCGGAAACATCCCAGGCCCTTGGCTTTGGCTTCCGTTGCGGCTTCCTTGGCCTTTTACACATGGAAATAATTCAGGAAAGGCTGGAACGCGAATTTTTGGTGGAACTTATCGCCACCGCCCCCTCGGTTGTCTACAAGGTGGAAACCACTGACGGCAAGACCCTGATGATAGACAACCCGGCCCGCCTGCCGGATCCGGTCAAAATAGCCGCCTTTTATGAACCATATGTGCGTATGGAAATTCACGTGCCCGGTGAATACGTGGGCAGCATCTTCAAACTTTGTGAAGAAAAACGCGGCCTGCAAAAAGACATGCGCTACCTTAGCGGCAATCGCGTTATCATAACCTATGAACTGCCCTTCGCGGAAATAGTCTATGACTTCTTTGACCGCCTGAAATCCGGCACCAAGGGCTATGCCTCTATGGATTATGAATTTATAGACTACCGCGCCTCCCACCTTATAAAGCTGGATATAATGATCAACGGCGACCCGGTGGACGCCCTGGCCAGCATAGTGCACCGCGACAATGCCTACCAGCATGGCCGTTCCGTGGCGCTAAAACTTAAGCGCACCATACCGCGCCAGCTTTTTGAAGTTATTATTCAGGCTGCCATAGGCAACAAAATTATCGCGCGTGAACGCAACGCGCCCGTGGGCAAAAACGTTACCGCCAAATGCTATGGCGGTGATATTACACGCAAACGCAAACTGCTGGAAAAACAGAAAGAAGGCAAAAAGCGCATGAAACGCATGGGCAATGTTGAACTGCCCCAGGAAGCGTTTTTGGCTGCTTTGCGCGTAAATGATGATTGATTCCCGCATGATATAATCAGGAGACTAAAAAATGAAACATAAAGCCATATGGCGTGAATATCTTGAAGCCATTGCCATAGCGCTGGTTCTGGCCCTGTTTATTCGCGGGTTTATTGTTGAACCATACCAAATTCCTTCCGGTTCCATGCTTGATACCCTGCTTATAGGCGACCGCCTGCTGGTGAACAAGTTCAGTTACCAGGTGCGCATTCCCATCATAAACAAGGTAATTTTCCGCACATGGGAACCGCAGCACGGTGATATAATTGTCTTTGCCTATCCGGAAAATGAAACTCTGGCCTACATCAAGCGCATTGCCGGCGTACCCGGCGATGTGCTGGAAATACGCAACAAGGTGCTTTACCGCAATGGTGAAGCGGTTAATGAACCCTATGTGCGCTTTGAGAACAATTCCGGCATTCCCCAGCCGGGCGACAATGTGCGGCCCTTCAAGGTGCCGGAAGACAAATATTTTGTAATGGGCGACAACCGCGACAAATCATTTGACTCCCGCTTTTGGGGCTTTGTGGACCGCAGCGCCATTTACGGCAAGGCCTGGCGCATCTACTGGTCAAACGGCTCCACCGCCGGGGACGCCGGGACTTCCGGCTTTTCCGACACGGACATCCGCTGGAAGCGCATAGGCAGACTGGTGCAATAACCAGACCGGAAATTATGATAGCAAAACTGGCCTGCGCCGCCTTACATGGCGTTGACGCCTTCCGGGTTGACCTGGAAGTGGATTTCACACGGCAGGGCCTGCCCATGTTCACCATGGTCGGCCTGGCGGAAGCCGCCGTGCGGGAAGCGCGGGAACGGGTGCTTACCGCCCTGCGCAACTGCGGCTTCAAACTGCCGCCCGGCCGGGTTACGGTAAACCTTGCCCCGGCAGACCGCCGCAAGGCGGGCACCGGCTATGACCTGCCCATGGCGCTTGGCCTGTTGGCCGCCTGCGGGCTTTTGGATCCATCGCTTACCGATAACTGCTTCTTTTGGGGTGAACTTTCCCTGAACGGGGAACTAAGCCCGGTGCCCGGCGTGCTGCCGGTATCCATTCTGGCGCGGGAACAGGGGGCAAAGGCCATAATCCTGCCCCTTGGCAACGCGGCGGAGGCCGCCGTGGTGGAAGGCTTGCCGGTTTACGGGGTAAAAAACCTGCCGGAAGCCGTGGCCCTGCTGACCGGCCAGCTAAGCCGGGAAGCGGCCAAAGCCCCTGCCCCTCAATTTTTTGAAGACGCCCTGTTTCACCTGGACTTTGCGGAAGTAAAAGGGCAGGAACATGCCAAGCGGGCCATTGAAATAGCCGCCGCCGGGGCGCACAACCTGCTTTTTATCGGGCCGCCCGGTTCCGGCAAAACCATGCTGGCCCAGCGCATTCCCAGCATTTTGCCGCCCCTGGCCTTTGAAGAAGCCCTGGAAGTAACCAAAATTTACAGCGTGGCGGAACGGTTGCAGGCCGGGGAATCTTTTATTTCCGCCCGGCCCTTCCGGTCTCCGCACCATACCATTTCCAGCACCGGCCTGATCGGCGGCGGGGCCTGGCCCAAACCGGGCGAAGTATCCCTGGCGCACCGGGGCGTGCTCTTCCTTGACGAACTGCCGGAATTTGGCAAGCATACCCTTGAAGTGCTGCGCCAACCCCTTGAAGATGGCGAAGTCACCATTTCCCGCGCGGCGGCGGCCCTTTCCTACCCGGCGGACTTCATGCTGGTAGCCGCCATGAACCCCTGCCCCTGCGGGTATCTGGGCGATGACCGGCGCGGCTGCAAATGCGGCGGGCAAGAAGTGCAGCGCTACCGCGCCCGCCTTTCCGGCCCGCTGCTTGACCGCATAGACCTGCACATTGAAGTGCCCGCCGTGCCCTATTCCGACTTGCGGGCAGAAAACAGCGGGCCTGGCTCCAAAGAAATAAGGAACCGCGTAACCCTGGCCCGCGCCATGCAAAGCCGCCGCTACGCCGGAGAAAATGCCCGCTGCAACGCCGACCTTTCCGGCCGGCTGCTTGAAAAACACTGCCGCCTTGATGAAGCCGGGCACAATTTTTTGGAAAACGCCGTGCGCGTCCTGGCCCTTTCCGCCCGATCCTACACCCGCATTTTGCGCATAGCCCGCAGCATTGCCGACCTTGAAGCGGTGGAAAGCGGCCAAAATGAAGCCGGGCCAATAACCGTGCCCCACCTGGCCGAAGCCCTGAATTGCCGCTGCCTGGACAGAAAAAACTTTTAATTGAGGCCGTTGCCAGTTCCCCCGCTCACGCCCCCTGTCCATGCCTCTGTCCATGCCAGCCCGCTCACATCCCCCCGCTCATGCCAGCCCGCTCATGCCCCCGCCGCATAAAGTTTTCCCCCCGCGCCGCCCGCCTTTTCTGATAACGCCTGCTGGAATTTCCGGTTTTATCCTGCAATAAATTGCTAATTCGCAAGCATAGCTCTTGCTTTTTTACCTGTTACGGGCTAAAAAATGGCTTAACATATTTTTTAAACTTTTTAACTAGTTCCCGGCTGGCTGTATGGCACAAGATAGCACTGCGCATAGCAAAATACGTAAAACAGGCATTATGGCCCCGGCTCTTGTCTGCCTGGGCATAACCCTGGGGCTGGGGGCGGTTTTTCTTTATATCTTTCCGGGCCTTGACGCGTACTGGAAGCCGGCTTTGGGGCTGGCCTGCCTGTCCGTTGTCCTGTGCCTGGGCACGCTGTTTATTTGGCAAAATGCCTTGCAAAAACGCGTAAACCTGGCGCACAGCCTGCTTAAAACGGCCAATAGCGATCAGGATTTCACAGCGGTGGGCAAGCTGCTTACCGGCCTGCCCTTTGACGCCAACCTGCAAGACATGATGGAATTTGCCCGCGCAAAAATAAATGAAAACGTGGCCCTGCGTGAAGAGCTGAACACCCAGCTGGCCCTGATGCGGCAAAACTTCGCCTCTCGCGGCAACACAATCGCCTGGCACCAGGAAGCCTTTGACACCTTTTTCAACCTTGTCCCCATTCCGCTTTTCCAAAGCACCTTTGATGGCCGCTTTTTGAAAACCAACGACCATTTTGCCGCCCTTCTGGGCTACAATTCTTCCGAACACCTGCAAGAAGAAATATGGGACATCGGCAAAGCCCTGTTTGTGGCGGAATATGACCGCAACCTCCTTATGGTTGAACTGCGGGAAGACGGCCTGGCCCAAAAAGATATTACCCTGCGCACCAGATCCGGCGACCCTTTGCCGGTGCGCATCTACGCCTGGGAACTTAAAGACGAGGACGGCGGCAAAATAGGCCAGCAAGGCATGGTGCGCGACCTGCGCCCCGCCCAGGAACACGCCCGCGTTATCGAGGCGCTGGAAAAGGCTGAAAACCGCAACGCGGCCAAAACCCGCTTCATGTCCACGCTAAGCCACCGCCTGCGCTCTCCGCTGCATACCATGCTGGGCATACTTGACCTGCTTGACCACAAAAAAGTTGACCCGCAACTGGCGGAATACGTTTTGCTTATGGAACGCGCCGGCCAGACCGTGGTGGAAATAACCAACGACATTCTGGATCTTTCGCGCCTTGAAATGGGCATGTTCAATCTGGAAATCGCCCCCTTCAACATCCACGCCATGGTTGAAGATATCCGCAACAAATTCGCCCCCCAGGCTGAAGCCCACAACCTTACCCTTAATTGCGCGGTCATAGGCAACCTGCCGCAATATTTCATTGGCGACCGCTGGCGTTTGGGACAAATTTTCACCAACCTGCTGGATAACGCCATAAAATACACCCGTTCCGGCACTGTGGAATTTACTGTAGAACGCGACCCGAACCAGTCTTCAGACCTGGGCACGGAATGCCTGTTCTTTCAGGTGCGCGACAGCGGTGACGGCATACCTGAAGATGTGCAAAAACACATATTTGATGAATTTTACCGGGGCAGCAACGCAACAGAAGCCGGTTATGACGGCGCGGGCCTTGGCCTGCCCATATGCAAAAAACTGGTAGAGGCCATGGGCGGCACACTGGCAATAACCAGCCGCCCCGGTGAAGGCACCTGGGTGCGCTTTACCCTGTGCCTGCGCTGCCAGGCGGCGGATCAGATGTTCAACACCGATGAAATGCTGCAACGCCCGGCCTATGTGCTGGAAAATGTCATACGGGAAGACCAGACAATTTCCGGTTCCATAAAAGACAACATCATCTACCCGGCCTACACCCCAAAAGCGGCGGAGCCGCAACCCTTTGAACTTATTCTGGTTGATGACGACAGTGCGCTGGAAGTAAACCAGGAAGAAAAAATTCAGCCCATGCAAATTCTGCTGGCTGAAGACAGCCCCAACAACCGCCTGCTCTTCTCACTGCTGATCCGTGATACCCAGCACCAGGTGGTAGAGGCCGTAAACGGTGAAGACGCCGTTGTGCTGTTCCGCAGCAACAACTTCGATATTGTGTTCATGGATATGGAAATGCCGCTGATGGACGGCTTTCAGGCCACAAAGCTCATTCGCGCCACAGAACGCAGCGACGGGCGCCCGCACACGCCCATTGTGGCCCTTACCGCCTACGTGCTGCCCGGCGCGGAAGAACGCTGCCTGGAAGCCGGTTGCGATGTTTACCTGCCCAAGCCCTTCAACCTGCCCAGCATTTTGAAATTGCTTGAAACCTACGGCAAACCGGCAACCAAAAAAACGGAACCCACGGCGGAAGATATTTTCTTTAACCTGCGGCCAAATTAAAAAGAATGCCTCCGGCGGCCAAAGGGCTTGAAGCCCTTTGGAAACCCCGATAAATTAAGCTAAGGCCCCGGCATTGCGTTGCGCAATGCCGGGGCCTTAGCTTAGATTATCGAGGGGTCGCGGGGAGTTCAACTCCCCGCGCGGGGTTCAGGGGCAGCGCCCCTGACCGCCGGAGGCATTCCTTCTAGAGGCCATTGCACAATGGCCTTTTTGCCCCTTTACTGCGTCGTGCTTCGTCCCGCGCGAAGGTCATATATGTTTGAATATACTCCCTCCGCACGGAACTCGCACTCCTTGTAATTCCATTTCTAAATAAAATATGCTATAACCACCTCAACAAGGAAGGTGATTATGGCACGTCCACCACGAGGCAAAGAGGTACTTCACATAGCGCGGCAACGCTTGGCAAGAACGAATGATGTGACCGAACTGCGCGTTCT
>JAVBMP010000038.1:0-6304 GCA_031552315.1 Desulfovibrionaceae bacterium
GTCTTGCCGCGCAGTGGCAAAGCCACGTGCTTGCGCCGCTACGCGGGCCGCTGAAGCGGCCGAGGTTCCAGCGCCCCCTGCCCCGCCACTTCACCTATCCCCCGAATGCGGATAAGGAAGGAAGGGGGTACGGGGGAAGGGAACCTCAAGGGCTTCAAGCCCTTGTGGTTCCCTTCCCCCGATTCTCTCTTTCCATTCTTGTTCTTTGTTATTTCGCGTAGCCCACGGCGCGGCGTTCGCGTATTACGGTTACGCGGATTTGCCCGGGGTAGGTGAGGTTACGTTCTATTTTATCGGATATATCTTTACACAGCAGATAGGTAGCGTCGTCGTCCACGTTGTCGGAATCCACCATGACGCGGATTTCGCGTCCGGCCTGAATGGCGTAGGCTTTGGCCACGCCGTCGAAGCCGGTGGCGATATTTTCCAGGTCTTCCAGGCGCTTCACGTAATTTTCCAACAATTCCTTACGCGCGCCGGGCCTTGCGCCGGAAAGGCTGTCTGCGGCCTGTACCAGCACGGCCAGGGTGGATTTGGGGGGCACGTCTTCATGGTGGGCGGCAATGGCGTGGATAATTTCTTTACTTTCGTTGTATTTTTTGGCGAGATCCGCGCCTATGATGGCGTGGGGGCCTTCCACCTCGTGGTCAACGGCCTTGCCAAGGTCGTGCAGCAGTCCGGCGCGTTTGGCTTTTTTAACGTCCTGGTTCAGTTCCGCGGCCATCATGCCGCAGAGTGAGGCCACTTCAAGCGAATGTTGCAGCACATTTTGGGAAAAGCTGGTACGGTATTTAAGCTGGCCCAGAAGGCGCACAATATCCGGGTGAATGCCGTGCACGCCCGCGTCAAAGGTGGCCTGTTCGCCCACTTCACGAATTTGCACTTCCAGTTCCTGCTCGGCTTTTTTCACGATATCTTCAATGCGGGCGGGGTGGATGCGGCCATCCTGAATAAGGCGTTCCAGGGCCATTTTGGCAACCTGGCGGCGCAGGGGGCTGTAGGCGGAAAGGATGACGGTTTCCGGGGTGTCGTCTATAATCAGGTCAACCCCGGTGGCGGCTTCAAGGGCGCGGATGTTGCGGCCTTCGCGGCCGATGATGCGGCCTTTCATTTCCTCACTGGGCAGGGTGACAGCGGTGACGGTCTGTTCCCCTACGTAGTCTCCGGCGTAGCGTTGCACGGCGTTGGCGATAATTTCCTTGGCCTTGCGGTCGGCGGTTTCACGGGCTTCCGTTTCAATAACCCGCATCATTTTGGCGGCTTCGTGCCGGGTTTTGGCCTCTATTTCCGACATCAGCATGCCTTTGGCCTCTTCACGGCTAAGGCCGGAAATATCTTGCAGCTTTTTTTCCTGCTCGCCTATTTTTTCCGTCAGCAGGGCTTCCTGGTCGTCCAGTTTGCGTTCACGCCGGGTAAGTTCTTTTTCCGTCATTAAAATTTCATGTTCGTGCTGGGTGGCTTTTTCAAGCTTTTCTTCAAGCTTTTCACCGTGTTCGGCAATTTTCTTTTCTCGCGCCTTCAGTTCGCGTTCCAGCTCTTTCAGTTCCTGCTCTGTGTTGCGCTGGTATTCCAGCACTTCATCCTTACCTTGCAGAATAATTTCTTTTTTTTGAGCGGCGGCTTCCTTGCGGGCTTCATCAAGAATGCGTTTGGAAAGTTCATGGGCGTCATTAAGGCGTTTGGCGTTGACAAAACGGTGAATGAAGTACCCGGCTGCCGCACCCAGAAGGATGCCGCCAAGCACGTAGAGGAGGTTGTAGAACATTGGTGCCCCATATTATGTTGTCGGGCCGGTTGGCCCGTGTAAAATAGAACGCGGGGGCTTGATTGCGCCTATTGTGACGGGTTTGCGTAAAAAGCCGGCGCGGCGGCTTGAATGCGCCGGCGGCTGTTCCGCCAAGGGTATACCCCTTGCGGGCATTGTGTCCCGAACCCTGCCGGCAAACCGGCTTTATGTAGGCTGCCCCGGCGCTCTGACGCACCTGGCAGGGCACTGTGAATAAACCCGGCCCGGAAACGTCGCCTTTTGAGTAAAAAAGTCAGTTTTAAACTGACATATGAAAATTTTCGGGCGAAAAAAAGTGCCCGGAAAAATAAACAAGTTATGTAATTTTAAACAACCCCGGCGCACCGTGTGATGCTCCCCGCGGGACCTACGATCCCACGGCGGGCGTTACGGTGTCTTTTAAGGCTTCCCGTCTTGCGGGCTTGCACAACCAGACAGCACCAAACACCCATAATAAAGCTTGTGAGGCCGGCGGTGAGCAATAATCACGCATGCCCCAGGGTTTGTTAAATTTGCGGCAACCTTTCATTGCCAATGCCCACGCGGGGCGTAACGCCGTAAAGACGCCAAAACACCAACTTGCCGCCAATATCACAGGCGGCTTCAGGCCTGGTTTTCCGCCTCTGCCGGGCCTTCATGCGCGGGCCGCGTGACGGGTTCAAGCATTTCCAGCAGGGTTTGCGCCCCGCGGTTAAAGGCGTCCAGTTCCTCTTTGGCTTGCAGATAATCATCCGCCAGGGCCAGGGCCAAGTAAGTAAGCAACTTTTCCTTGGTAAGCCCTTTGCCGCTGTTCCCGCCAAGGCGGTCATACCGTTCACAAAGCAGGTTGCGGGCCTTTTCCAGGCGGCGGGGATCCGCTTCCGCCTTGAAGGAAACCTCCATGCCCAAAACTTCAAAGGTATAAATTTGCATGGACATTTCCGTCAGCTCTGCAAAATTTGTTTTTCCGCCCCGCAAGCGGGGGGATTTGTCGCGTTTGGCGCGGCGTTTGACAGCCTGTCATCAGACAGGCTGTCATTCGGCAGCCCATCATTCGGCAAAACCCCGTTGCCAGCCCCGGCGTCCGGCAGGCTGTCATCCGGCAGGCCCGCATCCGGCAAAGCCCCGTTGCCCGGCTGCGCCCCGGTTGGGGCCGCCCCGTCAGTCCCTTCCAACAATTCCAGAAGGCAATCTATGCGGCGCACAACTTCCGCCTGTTTTTCCTGCTCTTCATCAAGGGCGCTTTCAAGTTCCGTGGTGTATTCTATGCAGTCTTCCGCAAGTTTTACGGCATCCGCGCGCAGGGCGGCGTTTTCTTCCCGCAGGCTTTCAAGTTCCGCCACCAGGGCCTGAATGCGCCCCTCTAATTGTTGCAGTATACTCATGTGATGATGATAACCATATTGCCCCGGTTGCGCAAGTACAATTAAATTAAAACCACGGCGCGGGGCGGATTTTGCTAAAAAAATCCGTATGAAAAAAACAGTTGACTTTATCCGGCTACGGGAATAAATCATATCAAGTTTTCTTGATTTATACCCGCGCAAGCGTGATCCGCGCCCATACGGCGGCCTGTGAAGGAATTATTTGAACATGCTGGAAAGTCTGCACCTTTTTAAAGCCCTGGCGGATGAAAGCCGCCTGCGTATCTTGCATGTGCTGAACCGCTTCGAGCTGAACGTGAACGAGCTGGTAAGCCTGCTGGATATGGGCCAGTCGCGCGTTTCCCGCCATTTGAAAATTCTGGCGGAGGCCGGCTTGCTGGAATCGCGGCGTGACGGACTGTGGATTTTCTATTCCGCCCCGCGCAGCGGCCAGCGCCGTGACTTCATAAACGCCGTGCTGCCCTTTGTGGGCGATGCCCCCGTGCTGGAGGCCGACCTTGCCATGGCTGCCGGGGTTATTGATGAACGGGCCGCCAAAACGCGCCAGTTTTTCAACAGCGTGGCTGAAGACTGGGACAGAATGTCCAGCGAGGTGCTGGGCGGTTTTGACCTTGAAGAAGCCATTTTGCGGCACATGCCGCAAAGCGCGGTGGCGGTAGACCTTGGCTGCGGCACCGGCAACCTGGCCGCCCGCCTGCTGGAAAAGGCGGGGCAGGTCATAGGCGTTGACGGTTCCGCCCGTATGCTGGAACTGGCCCGCCGCCGCCTTAGCGCCGAAGCCGGGCGGGTTTCCTTGCGCATTGGCGACCTTGAACACCTGCCCCTGCGCGATGGCGAGGCGGATTTCGCCTGCCTGAACATGGTGCTGCACCACCTTTCTGACCCGGTGGAGGCCCTGCGTGAGGTAAAAAGGGTAATGCGCCCCGGCGGCACCCTGTTTTTAAGCGATTTTGACAAGCATGAGCATGAAGCCATGCGCGCGGAATACGGCGACCGCTGGCTGGGTTTCAGCGCGGAAGCCATGCGCGGCTTTTTGCATGAAGCGGGCTTTCAGGTAAGCGCCGAAAGCCTGCAACCCATTGAAAAAGGCCTTAGACTACAATTTTTTTTAGCTACAACCCCAAATTAATGCAGGAGAATAAAAAATGACAGACGCAAAACGCGCCCAGGCCCTTGACCTTAGCCTTAACCACAAGGTTGCCAATATCAAGGAAGCCGATTTCGGACACAAGGAAATGCAGCTTTCTGAACGGGAAATGCCCGGCCTTATGGAACTTATCCGCCTGCACGGCGACAAAAAGCCCCTGAAGGGCCTTAAGGTTTCCGGTTCCTTGCACATGACCATTCAAACGGCCATGCTTATCAAAACCCTGCATGCCCTTGGCGCTGACCTGCGTTGGGCTTCCTGCAACATTTTTTCCACCCAAGACCACGCCGCCGCCGCCATTGCGGAAGCCGGGCTGGCCAAAGTGTTCGCCTGGAAGGGTGAAACGCTTGAAGATTACTGGTGGTGCACAGAAATGGCCCTTACCTGGCCCGACGGCAGCGGCCCCGACCTTATAGTGGACGACGGCGGCGACGCCACCCTGCTTATCCACAAAGGCGTGGAAGTGGAAAAAGATCCCACCCTGCTGGAAAAAAGCTATGACGTGAAAGAAATGCAAATTATCATGGACCGCCTGGCCCTTTCCTACAGCCAGGACAAAACCCGCTGGCAGCGCATTGCCGCCAAAATAAAGGGCGTTTCTGAAGAAACCACTACCGGCGTGCACCGCCTGTACCAGATGCAGCAGGAAGGCAAGCTCCTTTTCCCGGCCATCAACGTAAACGACGCGGTTACCAAATCCAAATTCGACAACCTGTACGGCTGCCGTGAATCTTTGGCCGATGGCCTGAAGCGCGCCACAGACGTCATGGTTTCCGGCAAAACCGTTGTGGTGTGCGGCTACGGCGACGTGGGCAAAGGCTGCGCCCAAAGCATGCGCGGCCTTGGCGCGCGCGTGCTTATTACGGAAATTGACCCCATCTGCGCCCTGCAAGCCGCCATGGAAGGCTACCAGGTTGTGACAATGGAACAAGGCGCGCCCGTTGGCGACATCTTTGTTACCGCCACCGGCAACTACCACGTCATTAACAAAAGCCACATGATGGCCATGAAAGATGAAGCCATTGTGTGCAATATCGGCCACTTTGACAGCGAAATTGAAATGACCTTCCTTGAAGGCGACAACGGCTGCAAACGCACCAACATCAAACCGCAGGTGGACAAATGGCTGCTGCCCTCCGGCCGTTCCATAGTGGTGCTGGCCGAAGGCCGCCTGATGAACCTGGGCTGCGCCACCGGCCACCCCAGCTTTGTAATGTCCGCCAGCTTCACCAACCAGGTGCTGGCCCAGCTTGAACTGGCCGGTAACAAGGAACTGAAGCCGCAAGTCTACATCCTGCCCAAAAAACTGGATGAAGAAGTGGCCCGCCTGCACCTTGGCCGCCTGAGCGCCAGCCTGAGCAAACTCAGCCAGGAACAGGCAGACTACATAAGCGTGCCCGTTGACGGCCCCTTCAAGCCGGATCATTATAGATATTAAGAGAATGAGGCCATTGCATAATGAGAATTTTTGTTCTTTTACAAGGAATGCGAGTTCTGCGCGGAGGGAGTATATTCAAGCATATATGACCTTCGCGCGGAACGAAGCATGACGCAGTAGAGCAATTTACGATTGAAATGAGTGAATTGCTCAGCAAGGATTTGTCTTCAAATCCTTGCCGCGGAATAGTCGTAGGCGAGCTTTGCTCGCCGTTAAGCGACTATTTCAAGCGTAAACCACTCTAAAAGGGCAAAAAGGCCATTATGCAACGGCCTCAGAATGTGAATGTGGGGGAACCAACAGGGCCTAAGGCCCTGACGGTTCCCCCACGCCCCCTCCCTTACCCTGACATGAGAGGGTATGAGAGGGATTTTTTTTGCCCGAAGGCCAGGAGACGCCGGAAGACGCCAAGAGACATCGGGAGACTTCCCCCGCGCTTGTTTGTAACGGCTATTTTTTCATCACTTCCCTGCCCTCCGGCACTTTTTCAAACTTGACAACTTCATTGCGCAGTGGCGCATTTTGGGTGGCCGGGAGTTGCCGTATGAAAACGCGTGACTTGCCCGGGC